>JBGCDP010000381.1:0-9954 GCA_045105475.1 Anaerolineae bacterium | reverse complement strand
CCTAACTGGGATGGTCGCAAACAAGAAGTAACGCCACTGGAGAACATGGTCGATGAGTATTTTCAGGTAATTAAATCGGTCCAACCCAAAGGACCATATAGCTTGAGTGGATTTAGCATTGGTGGGGTAATCGCCTATGAGATCGCGGTTAAGCTACAGGCGGCCGGAGACGAAATAGGCATTCTAGCCCTCATTGAGCCAACCCCTTGGAATCGAGAATATCTGATCAAACAAGCGAAACCGATCTTACAAAATGGCTCTAGCAGTGCAAACGGATCAGAAACCTATTCAAATGGCTTAGGAACAGTAGATGTTCCACCAGTCACGGCTCAACCTTCGCGTATGCGGCGACATTTAGGTAACCTAGCCAACCTGTCTCGTTCGCCCAAACAGCTATTCACGTACATCGGTGATAGTTTGTATGGTCGAGGATTTCGAATTTATGAGTCCATTAGCATGCCACTACATATGGCTCGCATCAAAAATAGTAAAGAGATTGTCCCACGCAATTTAAGGGATTATTACTACCTACACATTGTCAGTTTAGAGCTGTTAAATGGGTACAAGCCATCCCAATACAATGGTGATCTACATCTGTTTATGATCGATCGCGGGCCGCTGATTGCTGCGGCCATAGGCTGGGACGAGCAAAATGCAGGCGAAACAATTGTGCATACAATCGATGTGAACGAGCACTCAAAACTAATGAAAGAGCCGCATGTGTTCAAAGTTGCTGAGATTCTAAAACACCAGTTAACCGGTTAACCTGCTTTCCGTAAGGTATGAATCGTAATTTCCGGTGGGCAGTTGAAGCGCACCGGCACGCCACAGCCACCTGTGCCGGAAGATGTATAACCCTGAAGATTTTCATAGTGCCAGTGGCCGGAAATCATTTCTTTTGGGCATTTTGCGTGCACAATCACAGGAATGCCACCAGGCAAGCATATTTGCCCGCCGTGGGTATGCCCAGACATCATAAAGTCAACGTCATGTGCGGCCGCCTCTTTCCAAGTTTCTGGGGAATGAGACATCAAAATTTTGACGGCATCGGCCGGAACCCCCGCATACGCTTTATTCAGATTATCGGTCTGATACATATGTGGGTCATCAACGCCTGATAGCCAAATCACATCTCCATCTTTTCTTAACGGAATAGACTCATTAATCAAAAAAGTCATCTCCCCAACATCTTCAAGTGGTTTAACGAATTCGATAAAATCGTGGTTTCCCAAAATTGCATAGGTCGGTTTTTTCAAAACCTTCATAAACTCAACCGTTTCTTCTAATGCCTGCTGATAGGCACCACCCGTGCTTGCCCGATAGTCGCCCGTCACCAAAGCAAGATCATAGTCGACAGGCTTAACAACCTTTTCAATGGCACCACGCAATTTAAAATCGATGTCCAAGTGTAGATCGCTTATGTGGAGCAGGCGGTACCCATCAAACGCATCAGGCAGATTTTCAATAAAAACATCGTTTTCATTTGTTTGAATGTCTAAAAAGTTTCGGTTTCCCCGTTCATACAAGCCAATAAGCTTTAGAGACCAGTAGAGGATAATCATGATCCATTCGGAGTTTTCGATATGGAGCAACCGACGGCCACGATCCACAATCTTGTTGATATGAGCAATTTGATATTGAAGGCGTTTACGCATGTAATCTTCCCCCAAACGGGTGCGTAACCAATCAAACATTTCAGCGTTGTTTAGCTCTTTGGATAACAGCTGCTGTTCCGTGTCTTCGTCTACATCCCCGTTAGATTGTGCAGTAGGTTCAAGGTATCTTTCCATATTTAATCTCTAAAGTAGATTGTAATTAAAAGTATTTTAGTTGCTCTTTTTTGAGTCTTTGTAAATCAAGTTTCGGGAAAGAGGTTTAACAGCGATTTCCTCAAGCAATCACTCAACAATTTCCAGCAATTATCAAGTGCATGGCTATTATTCGATATAAAGCTCAAAAAATCTATAGGAGGCAACGCACAAGGAGGTTGTTTCTAACCTTATCAAGCCGGCTAGAAGCTACGCCTCGACAGTCGGTTCTTCTGTCGGAACTTCAGTCGGGGCAGGTATAGCGGTTTCAACCGGTGCTGTTGTTTCTGTTGGGATTGGGGATTCTGTAGGGATTACGGTGATAGCCGGAATTGCTGTGGGAGCTTGAGTTGGCACTTCGGTCGGTATTTCTGTTGGGATCTCTGTCGGGGAAGCAGTTGGAGCCAGTGTAGGAATGGGGGTTGCAGTATCTACGGGAAGTGGTGTTGCTACGACTGTTGGCTCGGCCGTCGGTGCTTCAGTTGGCACTTCGGTCGGGATCTGCGTTGAGATTTCTGTCGGCGGCAACTCTGTTGGGGCTGCTGTTGCTGTTTGTGTTAGGGTGGGTGTCTCTTCCGGCCGTTCTGGAGTCACAACCGTAGGTGTTTCTTCCGGCCGGACAATCTCTTCTGTCGGTGTCGCAGCCACTGTTTCTGTCACTGTAGGCAATGGCGTATTTGTTGGTGCTGGCGTTGCTGAAGGGGCTGCAGTTTCGGCCGGCTGAACCGTAGGCACAGGAACAACCCCAACTCCAGAATTGCTCAAATAAGGAGAAGTTGGCGGCAAATAGATCGTTTGCCCAACAAAAAGCACACTCTCAGACGGTAAGCAATTAAACTTAACTAAATCTGCTTTGGTTATGCCACTTTCAGTTGAAATACGAAAAACGTTATTTCCGCGTTGAACAGTATAAGGTTGCCAATCTCCGGGAGGAGCCATGCAAGCGGATGGAACAGTAGTAGCCACGACGACGATTTTATTCGGAACTAAAATAGTCTCACCGAACTTGATCCCTGTTGTTTCTAGGCAATTCGCTTCTTGAAGTTTAAGAGAGGTTGTCCCAGCCTGGCTAGCGATTGAACCCAATGAATCTCCTCGTTGGATTTCATAGTCAAACCAAGTGCCGGGAGCAGGAGGATCACAATTTACGGAAAGTATAGTAGCGGTAATCGGTGGCAATATAACGTCTACTTGCTGATTTGAGGTTGAATCAACTGTGGCAGTTGCCTCGCTGTCGGCCGGAGTTTGAGTTGAGCCAGATGCAGGCGTCGGCGTATTCGTCGCCACAAGGATCACTGAAGATTCACCCTGAATAAGCTCGCCATTTTCATCATACTGTTCTCCGGATCCATCACTAGGACCAGCATAAACAGAAAATCCACCCCCACGTACAGACATATTATCAAAAGATGAAATCAGGATAGCCAAAAAGATAGCAGCAAAAAGATTTGCAACAACAAAAATCGGCCGCATGCGATAAGCAGAGTTCTGATTATTGCTCATTTCAAAGTCGTTGTTATTCGCCATGGCTAACTAGCTCCGTTTCATCTGTGGCAGCCAGAGCTTCTAAAGTAGCTGAACCTAGAGCTTCATCGCCAAAAACAGGCAACAAGATTGTTGTTTGGTAGTTGCTACGGCTTGGATTCACATCGGTCCAAATTCGACCAGCATGTGCTTTCACAATTGCATAGACCCCGTCTACGGCCGAACTAATTGAAGATGGCTCATTTCCATTTGACTTGTGCTCATCTGGCCAAATCACATTCTCAGTTGCCGCTGAAAAGAGTAGAAACTTTATAGAATCAGATGGTTTACTCTCTTCAGCACCACCATAAACACCTTCATCAATCTCATCAATTCTAAGGGCCACATTTAACAAACCACCATCTGGCATAAGATGCATCATATGGCTCAAGATAGATGCAAAAACATGATTTAAGGTCGTAGCTCCCATCGGAATCGGTGGGAACTGATCATCCATCTCCAGATTCAGTTTGATGTTCCGCGACTCCAGGGTTTCACCCAAGGTTGTCAAAGTTTGGGTGAAAACAGAGTCTAAGTCAGAAGATGCCAAAGATTTGACTCGATCTTGCCAGAGGGAGTCTAAGCGCCCGAGCAAAGTAGATACTCGACTCGTACTATATTTAATCCGCTGTAAAAGATCGATTTGTTTGACAGTAAGAAACCCGGTTGTGTCTACAAGGAGTAAGTCAGTGTATGACTGAATCATCGCTAAAGGAGAACGAATCTCCTCACCAGGCGAGGAAAACGCCACATCTTGTGTACCTGATCTAATTCGGTTTAACTGAAACTCCAGTTGTTCAATTCGCTGTTGGGATAGCTCAAGTTCGCCTGAATATTGGGTAATTGTTTGAGAGTATTTTTCAAGTGTCGGCATGGCACTTTCGCTCTTATCATGCTGAGACTGTGAATCCCCAAGCGAAATTTCAGCTTCAATCAAAGCATCACGCAAAACTGAGACTTCCTGCTTCAGTTCTTCAGCTTCTCCCTTTTTAGGCTGGCCTCTGCGTTCTTCAGCTACTTTCCGAGCAATTTTTAATTCCCTGTCGACCACTATAAATTTTTCTTGAAGCTCAGACAAACGGCCGGTTAAAAGCCTATTTTCATCTTCAAGTGAATCTATTTTTGCAGTAACTTCTAAGTCATCGACAATGCCTAGGCCGTTTTCCGCAAATTCCAAACGGGTGATTTTCTCTCGATTCAAAAATGATCGGGCAATATGATCACCAAGTCGCTTGATAACTTCTCGATCTTCTTCTGGCCAACTCACTTGCTGCGGCGGAGCGCCCAACAACAAAAAGCCAATCTTTTGATCCCCTCGTGCCAAAGGAACAGTCAAGATAGGTGTCACAAATCGTAAATGTAACTCTTGGTGTAATTCATATACCTTGCGGGTCGCACTCTTGTCATACGGAGAAAGCTGGATAGCTGTACGTTGCTCAAGAGCTTCTAAAACAAAAGGCCAGTCGATTAAATTAAGCATCCAACGGCGTGGCTCTTCAAATTCAAAACCGGCCGGATCTTTTTGGACAATGGCTAAATCTGCATACTGCTCGTCCTCATTTGAAAAAGAGGCAAGACCCACAAATTGAACACCATACATTCCATCAAACAATTCGGCCGCATTTTCGATGCGACCAAGCATCTCGTCTGATTCGAGCAGATTCACAGATTGTTCCAACATCGTGGCCAAACGCGTACGCCCTTTGCCAGTTAATCCGGTCTGATTTAAGAGATACGACATTACCCGGCGATAGGCAATTGCGACTAGGAGAGGGGTCGATAACAGCCAAGCAAAACGATCCCACACGGGAATGACGCCTGTTGAGATTTGCGGTGACAGTTCAAATGTAGATAAGACGCTGGGGCTAACAGCAAAAAATTGCAAGATCAAAGCAACAAAAATCGGGAGCACTGTTGCTAAACGTAAAGTCCAATCAAACGGCCGCATAACGCTAAGCGTGATCACACAACCAAGTGTAAGAATGAGTCCGGCTCCGGCCCATGCGGGTGCTTGGGCTGTGTCTGCGTAAGCCACTACATTGATTCGGCTGAGCCAATCAAAGTAAGCGTAATACATCCCTGCCAACGATCCAATCGTGATGATCACTAATCCGGTTGCCCGAATAGAGGCTACTTCGTCCCAAGCAGGTGCAATACACCATGTCAAAAATGCAATAGCGATGAGGCTAAACCCACGTTCAAGCGGTGCGATAGCCACACGATTATCAACGAAGTAAATGAGCGTTCCAGCCCATACCAAACGCACGATCAAAATTGCAGCAGTCCCGATCATTAAACGTTGTGCAAGCTTATCTTCAGGAGATTTATTCCGTAGCCAAAATGATAGTCCCAGAGAAACTTGAAGGCATAGAAATATAACCAGATGATAGGCGAAGTTTTCGGGTGATTGCGTAACGAGCTTTAAAGCTTGTTCAAATATCATGGTTGAGTATAGCTAACTGGTGTGGGGATATGCGCAAATATATAAAGCCGTGAATGTAATCTCACGATTTTCATTCAATTGAACATAGTCGGCATAATATAAATTATAACATAAGGCAGATTGGGAAGGTGGGCTCTAATCACTAAATTTTCATGGTGAACAGGGGGAATTTAGGCTCAAAATATCAATATGATGTCTATTTTTCACTTTTTGAAGCTAACTAGTACTCTGAAGAATGCTCAAGACACGCTCTTTACTGACATCTTTGGCATCTGAATAGTAAGCTTCTATTCCACAATCGAGAGACTCTGGAGCTTGCAAGGCAATCACTTCATCTGCGAAGTCAGCCAAGGCTGCTAATGTCGAAGCCGGAGCCACTGGCAGAGCCAACACAATTGAGGCGGGGCGCTCAGCCCATAAGCCGCGCAGTGTTGCAAACATGGTAGCACCGGTAACAACATTGTCATCAATAATAATAACCGTTTTTTCTGATAACTTTGAGTGAGGGACAATGCTACGATAATCAGCGGCCGTCGCTTTGATGCTTGCTTTCACACTCTCAACTTCAGTTTGAATCGTTGTTTCGTCTAAACTCAAAGCGGTCACTAACGGCCGATTGATGAAAACACGCCCTCTTTCTGTGACAGCCCCAATCACAATATCGTTACGCCCTGGAGCTAAGATTTTCCCCGTTACCATAATATCTAATGGCATCTGCAGTTGTCTGGCTACTTGGGCCGCGACAACAACGCCTCCGCGTGGCACCCCAACTACAATTCCATGGCTCAGTTCTGGTTTTCTCTCGATTAGTTCAGCCAACAATGGGGCCAACAAGTCGCCAGCATGGATTCGGTTCTCAAAAGTTAATGTAGATTGATCAACAGAAAGATTTTGTTTGGGCAATTTAATCATGGGAGTAGATTAGTGGCGAAATAAATGATTAGGCATAGCTCATGAGCAATTTATTTTCTGATTTGAATTTGCATAAGACTTTCGCACGACTCTGTGTGCTAAAGTCAAATAATAATAGCATACTTTAGCTCATGGTATGGTACATTTGTTAATAAATAAGAATGTTTAGAGGCAAACTATATTTGTTTTTAAGCCGTTACCAATGTCGGTCAACCAAGGTGCAAAAAATGCAGCTCAGCACAATATTATTTAATCAGGAAAATCGATTTTTCAAATTCAAAAAAGAAGGGAACCAATACATTTGCGATGTGTGCTATTGGCGAGGTGAATTGACTGAACTTGAAGATGGAAAATGGTCGGCCGAAATCAAACAAAAGTACGATCCATTTGAACATTACAAATCAGAGCCTCTCAAAAGCCAAGAGGCGGGTATGCGATGGATTACATCCCGCCTCATTAAAGAAAAAGATCAGTAGATTAGACTAATCTTGCGCATACAGCAGCAGAAAATCAATCGCGGTGCCAATGCCTTTGCCAAACATGCTCAAATGATTGTTTTCATTGGGGCCGTGCGCCTGCCCCCCCTTGTGGGCATACCCCATCATCACAATTTCATCTGTAATATTTGCAAACGTTGAAGCGATTGGCACACTGCCACCAGCAACTTCCATCACTGTTTTTACCTTCCAGTGATTCTCGTAGGCTTGATTCGCCACAGCAACAGCTTTTGAATCATAAGGGAGTCTTAATGCCGTTGAGCCCATATCTTGCATGACTAAATCAACTTTGACAGTTGAAGGGGTTAGTTCTTCTATGCGTGCCCGGATCACTTCATAAATTTGCGCTGGGGTTTGATTAGGAACAAGGCGACAGGTAATTTTTGCGCCAGCCTTGGCAGGCAGCACTGTTTTGACGCCGTGGCCTGAATAACCACCCCAAATGCCGTTAATTTCTAAGGTCGGCCGGATACCCGCTTTTTCCTGAATCGTATAGCCTGCTTCCCCCCACACCTCTGGCGCTGCGGCCGTTTGCCGCCAGTTTTCATCGTAATACAGATTGGCTGAGTCGATGGCTTTACGTTCGGCTGGGTCGGGTTCTGGTACAGCATCGTAAAACCCTGGAATCGTAATTGTCCCATTTTCATCATGCAAAGCGGCCAAAATCTCTGTTAACGCTTGAATCGGATTATGGACATTGCCCCCAAAATGGCCGCTATGTAAATCACGAGCAGGCCCTTGCACATGGATTTCCAGCGAAACAATACCGCGTAACCCAATCACCATAGATGGCTGGTCGGGGGTAATAATCGGCCCATCGCTGATGACTGACACATCGGCCGTTAAGCGATCTGCATGTTTGGCAACAAACGCATTGATCGTTTCCCCACCAGACTCCTCTTCACCTTCTAAAATAAATTTAATATTGACGGGTGATTTTTCCGGAGAAGCCAAAAGGGATTCAATCGCCCGCAGCTGAGTAATCACATTGATTTTGCTATCAGTCGCACCCCGACCGTAAATAATGCCGTCTTTAACAACGGGATCAAATGGATCTGTGTGCCAACCATCCTCTAAAACGGCCGGTTGCACATCATAGTGGCAATAAATAAGCACCGTTGGCGCATCTGGCCCAGCTCCCATCCAAGTGCCAAACACCAGCGGATGGCGCCCTTCTGGCATTTTGATTTGCTCAACTGTGTCAAAACCAATTTTTTGCATTTCACCACTGATCCAGTCAGCCGCAGCTTGGACATCCCCTGCATGTTCGGGCTGCGTACTAATTGACGGGATACGAATCAAATGTTTTAAATCTTCGAGAAAACGATCTGTATGTTGGTGAGCAAATTCATGTGCGGGATGCATATTTTTATTCCTTTCTAATTTTAAAGCCTGTTTTGAAATAGTTTTTGAATGAAACCAATAGGTTTTCAGCAGTCCCTCTCTGGGGTGAACTATAATAAAGTCAATTCGTTGAAAAGACGATAAGAAAGGGCGACATTCCCCAGCGCCTAAAAAACCGACTCAAAAGACAAAAGTTATGAATAGAAATGAAATTATCCAGCACTATAAAAATAATCCGGCCGTTTCTGTATTAATCATCGGCGGCGGTATTAATGGATTAGGCGTCTTCAGAGATTTAGCCCTGCAAGGGGTGGATGCGCTTGTCGTTGATCGGGCAGATTTTTGCTCTGGAACCAGTGCAGCTTCATCACGCATGGTACATGGCGGTATCCGCTATTTAGAAAATGGTGAATTCCGTCTTGTTAAAGAGGCGGTGCAAGAACGCAACCGGCTTATTAAAAACGCACCTCACTATGTGAAGCCATTGCCAACCACCATTCCGATTTTTAGCCGCTTATCGGGCATACTCAACGCACCGATGAAATTTGTAGGGATGCTTACAAAACCGGCCGAACGCGGGGCATTTATCATCAAAATGGGGCTGATGCTATACGACTCTTACACCGGCGGATCAGGGACCGTGCCCAAGCATGAATTTTGGGGCAACAAAGAATCTTTAAACTATTTCCCTGAATTGAATCCAGACATTATGCACACCGCAACTTACTACGATGGGTCGATGCGGGATGCAGAGCGCATTGCAATTGAAGTGATGCTTGATGGTGAAAAAGTGAACCCAGAGGCACATGCACTGAACTATGTTTCTGCAGCAGCGGCGGAAGGGAATAGCGTCACCCTAATGGATCACGAAACGGGTGACTCGTTCACAGTTGAGCCTAAAGTTGTTATCAACGCGGCCGGACCTTGGATAGATTTTGTTAACAAAGCCTTGGGAAAATCAAGTGATTTTATTGGTGGAACAAAAGGCTCACACATTGTTGTAGACAACCCTCGCCTGCTTGAAGCAACCAAAGGGCGTGAGATCTTTTTTGAAAATGAAGACGGCCGGATCGTACTCATCTATCCCCTAGCTGGGCGCGTAATCGTTGGCACCACAGACGTTTATATTGAAGATCCTGACGACGCTATCTGCACAGAAGATGAGATCGATTACTTTATCGAATTCACAAAAATCGTCTTCCCTAAGATCGAAATCGAGCGTGAGCAAATTGTTTACACATTTTCTGGCGTACGCCCTTTACCAACTGCCAATGCGAAGAATCCAGGCCAAATTAGCCGAGATCACCATAATGAGGTGGTTGAACCAGGCGAGTCGTTTGATTTTCCGCTTTTCAACCTTGTGGGTGGCAAGTGGACCAGTTTCCGAGCATTCTCAGAGCAGGTGACTGATGCAACGCTCGATCGC
>JBGCDP010000380.1:0-18826 GCA_045105475.1 Anaerolineae bacterium | reverse complement strand
TTCGGGATAATACCGGAATTTTGGTCTTATGCCGAACGATTTACCTTGATATTTCTGTATAAACCTGAAATAGCGGTTTTATGCGGAATAACTTTCGGGATAACACCTAAATCGCAGGTTTATCAAGAAACAATTCGGCCTAAACCCTGATATTCAGTTTTATCAAGAATACTTTTTTTGTATACTTTCTGAGTTATTTTCAAAAATTTACCGTAGTATGCAAGGGAAACTTAAATGACTGCAAAGAAACCGAGGAAGCTGTTAGACCATGTGCGGGATGCCATCCGACTTAAAAATTATTCATATAAAACTGAAGAAGCCTATATTTATTGGATAAAAAAGTACATTTTTTTCCATAACAGAAAGCATCCAAACGGACTCGGCAAACCTGACATTGAAAAATTTCTAACCTCTCTCGCAGTGGATGGCCATGTATCTGCATCAACACAAAATCAGGCTTTAAGTGCATTGCTCTTTTTATATAACAAGGTCCTACACAAACCGATTGATTTTGTTGATTTCTTGTGGGCTAAAAAGCCTGAAAAATTACCCGTTGTTCTGACCAAGCGTGAAGTGCAAGCAGTTCTCATGCATTTAACTGGCGTCCCCTTATTAGTCACTCAATTATTATATGGAAGCGGATTGCGCCTAACTGAAGCTCTAAGAATACGTGTTCAAGATTTAGACTTTGGCCAGTCGATGATTGTTGTTCGTAACGGGAAAGGTCAAAAAGATCGGACAGTGCCTTTGCCGAAATCAACCATCCATCCACTAAAAGTTAAGTTGGAACAATCTCAAAAGCTGCATCATTCTGATCTGCAAAATGGTCAAGGCCGTGCGCCATTGCCTAAAGCTTTAAATCGGAAATATCCAAATGCAGAAAAAGAATGGGTCTGGCAATTTGTCTTCCCTTCTACAAGATTATCTAAAAATCCACAGGACGACAGCGGAACACTCTATAGATACCACATCCATGAAAGTACGATACAAAAAGCGGTAAAACATTCAGCGCAGCAGGCGAAGGTAAACAAGCGGGTCAACCCTCACATTTTTCGCCATAGTTTTGCCACTCATTTACTTGAGGGTGGAGTTAATATCCGCACAATTCAGGAGCTACTAGGGCATAAAGATGTGCAGACAACTATGATTTATACCCATGTCGCAAATTTTGATTCTAGATCGATCAAAAGCCCACTTGACTCGTTAATGGCTTAATTCTGCACCAAGCGCAATCGGCTCCGTTTTTCCCCATCTAATGACGTAAACAGCCAAGTTATCCCATCAGCCACCACAATATCCGCATGCCCAATGCCGATATTCGCAGGCACATCAACCAAAATCGGGTTGCCTGGATACATCTCCCACCGGCCGTCAATGCGCCCATCAACGCTCCGTGCTAGCCCCAGTCCAAACTGCGTATCCCCAGGGTCACCCGGCCCTGGCCCCCGAATCCCCTCAAACAACATGTAATACTGATCCCCAATTTGATGCACATCGGCCGACGACAGCATCCGGTAGTCCCAAAAAGGGTTAGCCGCTGCACCCCGTAGCTCCCCATCCCCATACGTGGGTGACCCCACCAAAAGCGGATTACTTTCGCACCGCTCGTACTGACTGGGAGATTGGTCTTTCCGACCGACAAAACAGCCCAACGCCCCCGGACTTTGCCCCAATCCTACAAAAATATAAACCAACTCACCTTCTACAAAAATACCAGGAGGGCCACCGGCCAAACATTGCTCCGTATTGATAATCGCAAACGGATGTGCATTAATCTTTTCACTTGGGCCGCACCACTCATTGCTCGACCAGAGCCCAGAATGGTCGACCCTTTCCGGCTCGCTAAACGTTTGCCCATCAAGCGACACCCGCATCATCGAACGGCCGAGGTATTCATACGCCAGCCACAACTGCTCACCATCATAAGCTACACGCGGATACTGCTGCTGCACATGATGGTCTGTGTCAGCATCACACGGGCATTGGTTACAGGAAAAAGTACATACGGGCGGATTGTCGTGCTGAAAACTCGCCCCACCATCTTGGCTTTTATAGATTACGGTACAGCCGGGAAACTCAACCGGATCACCACACTGGTCGACAGCCCCGGCCGACCGATCGCTCGCATGCAGCCACGACCACCATTCACCATTTTGCATCACCAACGTCACTGACTCCCCCATCGGCAAGCCTGTGTCTTCGACATCCAAGACAAAGCGAGCGTTGCCATCCCAAAAATCAGCCAAGGTCAGCGTTGCCTGAGTAGCATCTTCTTGCGGAATTAGCAGATTCGGTTGTGAGGCAGGGGGTGGTGTAAGCGGCTTGGGGGTGAATGCCCAATAACCGGCCAAGGAGGCAAGGCCGATTAAAACAACAATTAAGATGATACGAGAGCGGGGGATAAACGAGTTAATAGTGACCAGCTTGGCCCAATAAGTTGAACCAGTGGCTAGTGATCAGTAGCTACCCACTAATCACTAGCCACTAACTACTTTTTATTTATTCACCCAATAATCAGGTGTTTCGCCGTCAAGCACCTTCAGCACTTGCTCAACGATCTGGATACCAACGGCCGCCTGCGCCTCTTTACTACTTGCACCCAAATGGGGAGTATGAGTCACATTTGGCAAGCCGATCAACGGGCAGTCTTGTGGGGGTTCACTATAGAACACGTCGAGTCCGGCCGCAGCCACTTTGCCACTCTTGAGCGCATCAGCCAAGGCCCCTTCATCGATTAGCTTTCCACGCGCCACGTTGACCAGCATCACCCCATCTTTCATTTTTGAGATGGCGTCTGCGTTGATCATCTCTTTCGTTTCATCGGTAACAATCGCATGAAGCGTGATGATGTCTGCCCGGCCGAGAAGCTCGTCCAATGGCAATAGCTCAACGCCCAACTCACTAGCCGCCTCGGCCGACACGTAAGGGTCGGCCGCGACGACGTTCATGCCGAACGCCTGCGCCCGCGCCGTCACCAAACGGCCGATGTAACCAAAACCGATCACACCCAATGTTTTGCCGTGGATTTCTGTCCCGACATAGTCAGCCCGATTCCAGTTCCCAGCCCCGACAGAAGCATGTGAATGGGCGGTAAACCGGTTGATCGTCAACATGAGCGTCAAGGTCTGCTCGGCGGTAGCAATACTGTTCGCACGTGGCGTATTGACCACTTTAATACCAGCCGCTTTGGCGGCGGCCAGATCGATATTATCCACTCCGATTCCGGCTCGGCCAATTGCTTTAAGCTTGGTCCCAGCCGCGATCACATCGGCGTCCGGCCGGGTGTCACTGCGAATGATCAGCCCATCATATTCTGGAATGATAGCGATCAACTCATCTTTGCTGAGGCCGGTTTTCATTTCATAGCTCACGTTTTCTGTTGCCGCGAGCAAGTCAAGCCCAGCTTGACCCAATTTGTCTGAAACTAAAATTTTATGCATGGTTATAGTAGCCCCTTTTGACTTAAGAATTCATCGACGCCTGCAAGCAATTCTTGAATGTCAGCGACTTGCCAATCACCCATGTGCCCAATGCGGAAAGTCTTCTCTTTCAGCTTGCCGTATCCGTTGGAAAGCACCATGTTTTTCGTGCGTAGATGGGCGTTTAGCTCACCAATCGAAATGCCATGTGTGTTTGATACGGTTGAAACGGTTGGGGATGAATAGGCTTCATCTGCCAACATTTCAAAGCCGCGAGATTTAGCCCAATCCATCGTCACTTGGCGCATCGCTAGATGGCGCTCCCAACGCCCTTCCATCGTTTCAGCCATCATGTTGTCGAGCTGTTTATCGAGGGCAAACAAGAGTGAAATAGCTGGGGTTGCTGCAGTTTGATCTTTGATCAGATATTTTTCCATTTCAACATAGTCGAAATAGTAGCCACGGTTAGGGACCGTTTCAGCTTTGGCTAAAGCACGATCAGACACGGCCGCAAATGCGAGTCCGGCCGGAAGTGCAAACGCCTTTTGGCTCGAAGTGAGCAAAATGTCCAAGTCCCAGTCGGTAAACTCAACCTGAGCCCCAGACACACCGCTGACAGAGTCAACCATGATCGTCACATCTTGCCCGCCAGGCAATGAACGAATCGCGGCCGCAATATCTTTGACCGGATTGGTGATACCGACGCTTGTTTCATTGTGTACAAATGAGACAGCATCATACGTTTCGCCTGCTAAATTTTCTAACACGATTTCAGGTGTGACAGGCTTGCCCCAATCAACAGTCACAACTTTTACATCTTTCCCATTGGCTGCATGCACTTTTCCCCAGCGGTCTCCAAACGAACCATTTGCGAAATGAATCACACGCTCACGCACACAGTTCCGTGTTGCAGCTTCCCACATGCCTGTGCCTGATGAGGCCGCAATGTAGACACGTGATTCCGTACGGAACACTTTCCGTAATTTCGGTGAGATACGGCCGATCAAATCGATGCATTCTTGCATCCGATGGCCCACCATCCATTCAGTTTGCGCTTCCAAAATTTCTTGGCTGACTTCGGTTGGACCCGGCAAGAACAACCTGAGATGATCACTATTTTTACTCATTTTTAAATTCCTTTGATTTTTAATGGAATAGGTGATTGTAAGGCTAAATTAAATCGTCGCCGCCCGGCACTCTTCATTTTGCTGACGGCCACTATGTGGATGAAGCGGGGCAGATCAATTTTACAATCTAAAGAAAATCGTAATCATTTTTTCAGCAAACGGTTACAAAAAAATCTTCAACAGAATTTTCCCTCTCTATGAAATGCAAATCATTGTGATTGTTAACCAAAAACAACCCTATTTGTTTAAATTATTCTGTATAAGGTCGATATATGGGGGATGGAGCAGACTATTCGTGGCTAATGCGCTCTTTTCGCCAAGTTTCCAAGCCTCGCCTGCAAAATTTGAAAACGAGCCGCCCGCTTCGGTAATGATAAGAGCCGCGGCCGCGACGTCCCAAGGCTGTAGGTTCATGTGAAAATAAGCATCTAACCGGCCGCAGGCGACATAGCTCAAAGCTAAAGCAGCGGTTCCGATTGAGCGTGTGGTTTTTGTGGCGTGCAGAATCACACCCAGCAAAGAGTAAATTTCTTCACGTTCGGCCGGATCACGAGGCCAGTCGAGTGAAGCGATTGAGTCGGCTACATCGGAAATAGCAGAAGCTTGAATTTGTTTGTCATTCAGCCATGCACCACCCCCTTTTGTCGCATGGAACATTTCGTTTCGGAGCGGGTCTAAAACTACGCCAGCAAAAATATCGACACTGCCATCGGCCGTCGGTGGGTGGGCGGCCGCAATCGAAACAGAAAAGAGCGGTGACTTACGTGAGAAATTAGAGGTCCCATCAATCGGATCGATGATCCAAATCACATCCCCTTCGGTTGGCAAACTGCCATCATCTTCTTCAGATAAAAAACCGTGTGTGGGGTACTCGTTTAATATCGCATCGGTTAACAACTTCTGAGATGCAAAATCAGCATCGGTGACAACGTCGCGAAATCCCTTGCTTGCAAGCTCGAGAGAGGCATTCTCCCATTTGTCTTTTAGTAGTGCTCCTGTATCAAGAGCGATAGTTTTTGCAAAATCTGAAATAGCTTTAGTCATGTGTGGTGTATGTATAAGAGCAGATCAACTTCCCTAGTCGATCTGCTCTATAAAGTTACTGAGCCGTGATGGTATTTGCTAACCCGTCTAATGAACCAAGTGTCAGCTCTAGATCCGCCCCTTCTAAGATTTCTTGATAAGCCTTAGCGACTTCATCTCGAATCGAATCATAACCGGAAACTGAGGCTTCATGCTTACCATATTTTAGGAGCTCGAACGCGGTTTTGTATCCAGGGTTTTCTTCGAAATACGATTCAAGCAAAAATGCGGTTGAGCCCTGCACTGGAAATCCATCAGATTCACGAACCCACTGAGCCTGCTGCTCTGGAGAAGAAAAGTAGCGGATAAAAATCCAAGCTGCCAACTGCTCTTCTGGCGTTGTTTGTGGAATAGCTAAGCTAGAACCAGAAACGAGTTGGGCCGGTTCATACCCTGAAAATGGAACTGGGGCAACAGACCAGTTAAATGGTTCATCATTTGCGTCAACGCCCAGGGTGATAAATGGCAGGTTGAGTGATGAACCTTGAATAAATAATGAGGCCCCTTCTCCAAATACGCTCTGGTCGGCAAAACGTTCGTCGGTTACTGTTGCGCACTCATTTTCAACGAGCTCACGCATCGTCAAAAGGTATTCAACCAAACCTGGCGAGTTATAGATAAACTCATTTTCTTCATAGTCGTAAATATCATTGCCACTAGCAAAGGCGTAGGAGGCAACCGCGGTCCCGCTGGTTTGGAAGATAAAGCCGGTTACGTCATCGCCACTTTCGGCCGCAGCACAGGCCATTTCGCCGAATTCAGCCAGATTGCGTGGAGGTTCATCAAAACCTAATGCGGCCAACAGGTCAGCGTTGTAGTAAAGGATTTCCATTTCCTTGTCCATGGGGAATCCCAAAAGCTGGTTTTCATGCTGTGGGAGTCGATTGGCTTGGAGAAACGCAGGGAAGATGTCTGATTCCTCAATTGCAGAAAGTCCATAAACCGGATGCTCGAAATAAGGGTCCAATGCAACTAATCCATTTAAAGATTGGTATTTAGCCATCTGAGCAGGTGTGGCAACCACCACGCTTGGTAAATCTCCTGTAGAAAGCCCTGTGGTCATTTTCTCAAAGATGCTGTCTAAGTCACCTTCATCAGTTGCTTCAATTAAGATTCCAAATTGATTTGATTCGTTGAATTCGGAGATCATGTCTTGAATGAGATCTTCTTGTGGGCCGCTACTATTGTGCCACCACTTAACCACCACACCGTTCAAATCAAGCTCATCAATAACGCCGTAAATGTTGGTGTCGTAGTTAATGTCCGGCAAAGCGGCCAAAGTGGCCGCGGCCGCAATTGATTCACTTGTCGCCTCTGCGGCTGATACAGCTTCTTCCGCCGCACCTTGGGCTTCAGCAAGTGCTCCAGCCGCCCGGGTAGAAGCGGTATTGGCTTCTTGTGCACTAGCTGTTGCCAATGCTGCAATTTCCTTAACAGATTCATCCTTCTGCTCTGAATTGCGTGTTGCCAATGCATTGGCCTCTTTTTGGGCAACTTGCAAGGCTTGTTCCAGATTAGAGGTATCAGCACAAGCGGTTGTAAATACCACGAATGCCAGGAAAAATATTCCTAAATATTTAAATTTGGACATGTATAAATCTCCATAATATTCTATTGAGAATTTAAGTGTTTTAATTTGAATGAGTTAAGCGAAATGCTGAAGCATAGGCAAATGTTTGAATTATAAATTTTCAAACATTGTAGTCTATTCGGCGGGTTAGTAATGCTTGAGCACTATTTAGATGATTAGTAAAAACAAACCACCCAAACGCACATCCTAAATCGCTTTTTAGCCAACCCATTAGCTATTTTACTGAACAACTATTTTTTAGGGTTGACCACATACTCAACAAAGTATTGCCAAAATAGATACGCTAGATTTTACCATGAAGAAAATTGATTTGTGTATGAAGGTCGTGAACACTTTAGTACCATTATAACTTGGTGCACAGGTCACACATCTCTTGAAGGCAATGAGCAGAGATGAGAAAACAGTAGGCTACCTATAATAAAAATCAGCATGATCTACTTTTTGCGAAATCACACCCTAGAATAGCGTAGGGTCAACAAAAAGTAGATTCTATTAATCTAGAGAGATTAAGATAGGGTTGGGAGCATGACGTAAAAAATACTACCAGGCATCTTTTCTAAACAACGCTCGTCACTCTCGACCCAGATACGGCCGTCATGAGCTTCAATGATTCCTTTGGCAATTGGCAAGCCTAAGCCAAGTCCACCGCCCAAATATTGGGTTTTAGAAGTTGAGTGATTAGAGATTGATTCGAGTGTATAGAACGCTTCAAATATTGAGGTGTGCTCGGCCGAAGCGATACCGGGTCCGTAATCTTGAAATGCAACGGTAACCGACCCATTTGCTTTGACAGGGAAGATACGGATCGAGCCGCCATTTGGCGTAAATTTGATGGCGTTGCCAATAATGTTTGAAAATGCAACACGTAGCTGTGTGCCATCGGCCGCAATGACTGGAAGCGATGACAGATCTTCAACAGCGATCGAGATATTACGCTCAACACATGAGTCCTCGAATTCACGGATCACAGTGTCCAACTCTTTTGCAATGCGAACTGGACCTTTTGAAACTTCTAGAGAGGCGGCCGTAATCTTTGAAACGCTCAGCACTTCCTGAATCACAACCGAAAGGCGATCAACCCCTTTGTCGAGTCCTTTAGAGATGGTGGGGAGCGCTTCATCAATATCTGGATTTTTCCGAATCATGTCAGCTAAGAGCATGCGATATCCATTCAACAGTGTTAAAGGGGTCCGTAATTCGTGCGATACCAATTGGATAAAATTGCTCTTAGCTGTATCTAGCTTGCGCAATTTTAGGTTAGCCGCCTCCAACTCTTTTACTTTTGATTCAAGGTCACCAACCAGCTCTCCCACGTAAGTTTTGAGGGTATCTTTTTGATACTCTAAGGGTAGGATCTCTTTGGTTCCGTTTAAATATCCCTTGATCTGTTTTGCGAAGGATGAAACATCGATGGGCTTTGTTATGAAGCCATCACACCCTACTGCAAGTGCCCGACTACGGTTGCCTTCTGAAGCATCGGCCGTCAACGCAATAATAGGAACATCGCCAAATTGAGTTTTGGCTTTTAGAGCAGCAGTTACATCTTTACCGTTCATGTCTGGCAAGTTGATATCCATCAATATCAAATTGGGGGACTCTGTCATCGCTATCCGCATGCCAGTTAAACCATCATCGGCTAATAAAAGACGATAGTTATGACGTGAGAGGACACGCTCAACTAGCTTCTGGTTGGCTAAGTTGTCTTCTATATAAAGGATTGTGATCTGCTTTTGGTCGCTAACTTTAGCTTCGGCAGAGTTAATAATAACATCATTCATGGCGCAAAGGTCTTTCCCGGTTCTAGGTGCATAGTTTCCCGAATCGTTTCGGAATAAGTTCAGCATCGCATAGGCTAAACCTTTGCTCAATAGGACTCCTGGTACACAAACAGGATGACTATTAGCCGTAAACGGTGAGTCACCAGTTAATACTAATTATCGTACTAAAAATTGAATTTACTCTGGTAAATCATCCCCTACCCGATTTTAAAGCTCAAATTTATCTCGGGCTTTAAATCGATTTTCCCAAACGTTTCGAGGGTACTTTGTAGCTATAACTGTTGGAGTCAGCCTAAATATTTGACATTTAGAAAAGGGAGATGTAAAGTTTAGAAAAATTCATGCAATCGATTGCATAACTCCCAAACTTTTTCCATTATTCTAATTTTAAAAAGTGAACACCTACCCGTTATTAAACATGAATAAAACTGAGAAAAAAGTAAAAACAATGGCTGACATTGCCCGTTTGGCGGGAGTCTCTGCCTCAACTGCATCCCGAGCATTGCGTAACAGCCCGCTCATTAGTCAAGAAACAATTGATCGGGTGAAATTAGTTGCGAAAGAGCATGCATATAAACCCCATTTAGGAGCACGCAACTTTCGCCTCAAAAAGAGCAACATCATCGTGCTCATTCTGCCATTCAATTATGCAGATGCGCATGTTTTGGTTAATCCATATATTTTCAAAATTATAGGCACCATCGGCTCGAAGCTGCGCGAACACGGCTATGATTTGCTGCTTTCGCAAATGGACAATATTGATGAGCAAATCGATGATCGGTATATCCACTCGGGCATTGCTGACGGTGCAATTATTTTGGGCCGTGGAGATAACGATCCGGAAAAGCTGGCCAGCTTGGTAAAAACTGGGATTCCAGTAGTGGTCTTGGGGCCAAAACTTGAGAATCAATCTTACTGTTCTGTCGGTATCGATAATATCAGCAGTGCGTGTAAGGCGGTCAAGCATTTGGCCAGCGTCGGCCGTAAACGAATCGCCATCGTCTCTGACAATCGTGAAGATCCCCTATCTGAGCCTTACATGCGGTTCCAAGGCTACTTAAGAGCACTCGAAGAGCTAAATATAGAATTTGATCAAAACTTAGTTGCCAACTCAACCCATTCAGGAAAGTCTGGCTACGATGCGGTTCAACAGCTAGTTGAACATGCGCCTGATTTTGATGCTGTTTTTGTCGCCACCAGTGATGTTGTGGCGATTTCAGTGATCCAAGCATTAAGGAAAGTTGGCAAACGGATACCAGAAGATGTCGCAGTCGTTGGCTTTGACAATATCGACCTATGTGATTTCACAAGTCCATCTTTAACCTCAATTAGCCAACGCTTAAAAGATGGTGTTGCCCAACTACTCGTTGAAAAGCTCTTAGACCAAATTAATGGAAAAGAGGTTGAATCTGTCATGATGGATGGCTTGATAACAATTCGACAATCCTGCGGCAGTCCCGTTCCTTTTTAACTTTTTTTACCCCGTACTTGCTAATAGAGGCAGGTGCTATTTTCAAAAATCTGCAACGAATCGCAGATGAATTTTTCTGGAGGACAAGAAAAATGAAACAATATCGTTCGATAACACTTTTTAGTTTGCTGTTGGCACTCATGCTAGTGCTGGCCGCATGTGGTGGCGCAGAATCACCCGAACCGGCTGCTGAAGTACCAGCCGTTGAAGAAGAGGCCCCTGCAGCGGAAGCTGAAGAAGAAATGGCCGAAGAAGAGATGGAAGAGGAAGCAATGGTTGAAGAAGGCGCCGGATCAATCTGGGTCTTGCTTCCTGACTCAGCTTCTTCTGCTCGTTGGGAAACCGACGACCGTCGTTTCTTTGAACAAGCTTTTGAAGCGGCCGGCGTTGAGTACAACATCGTTAACGCTGAAGGTGATGCTTCAACCCAACAGACCCAAGCAGAACAAGCGATTACCGCTGGTGCTGGTGTTATTTTGATGGTCAACTTGGACTCTGGTTCAGGCGCAGCAATCATTGAAAATGCCCGTTCGGCCGGTGTAAAAATCATTGACTACGACCGTCTAACCGTTGAAGGTCCTGGTGCAGATGCATATGTCTCTTTTGACAACGTTCAAGTAGGTGCCACGATGGGTGAAACCCTCGAGCCATTGATCAATGCACAAGATGCTCCAAAAGTTGCCCTATTGAATGGTGGCCCTACCGACAACAACGCAACCTTGTTCCGTGAAGGATATTTGGGCGTTGCTCAATCATACTTCGACAACGGCTCATGGGAATGGGTTGATGACCAATGGGTTCCTGGTTGGGACAATCAAGAAGCATTGGTTGTGTTCGAGCAGATGCTAACCGCGTCTGACAATGGAATCACGGCCGTATTCGCCGCCAATGACGGCTTGGCCGGTGCAGTAATTCAGGCGCTACAGAATGCAGGCATCGATCCAAAATCAATCCCTGTTTCAGGACAAGACGCAACCGTTGGTGGTATGCAGCAAGTTTTGGCTGGCAACCAGTCAATGTCTGTTTACAAACCGATCAAAGCTGAAGCTGAGCAAGCGGCCGCTGTAGCTATCGCTCTACTGAATGGTGACTCTCTTGATTCACTAACAGGTGGTTTGACCTTAAACAACGGCACCAATGACATTCCATTCTTGGCTTTGACGCCAATCGGTGTAACGGCAAGCAACATTGCTGACACCGTTATAGCTGATGGCTTCCGTACTTGGGAAGAGATCTGTGTCGGTGACTTCGAAGCCTATTGCCCAGGTGGCGAGATGGATGCAACGACTGGCGAAGCGATGATGGACGAAGAGATGGCTTCAGAGTTCGACGTGAATATCACCGTTTGGGCTGATGACACTCGTGCTCCGATTTTGAATGAACTCAAAGATGCGTTCCAAGCTGAATACGGCGTTGGTCTGATCGTGCAAGAAGTTGCTGACATCAACGACCAATTCCCGATTGCGGCGCCAGCAGGTGAGGGCCCAGACATTCTTGTTTTGGCTCATGACCGGATCGGTGGCTTCTACGCCAGCGGTTTGCTTGCTCCAATCGATATGGGCGGACGTGAAAGCGAGTTCTACACTGAAGCAATCAACGCATTCACCTACGAAGGTGAACTGGTCGGTATGCCATACGCTATCGAAAATCTAGCATTCTTCTACAACCAAGATTTGGTAGATAGTGCGCCAGGATCTTGGGCAGAAGCGATGGAAACAGGTGGTGCGCTCGTTGATTCTGGTGACGCAACCTATGCAATCGCATTCACAGGCTCTACTTACGACATGTTCCCATTCCAAACTGCGTTTGGTGGCTATGTGTTTGGTAGCAACGACGCAGGGTATGACCCATCAGACGTTGGTATCGACAGCCCGGGTATGATCGCTGCAGGTGACTTCTTGGCAGAAAATGTCGAAGCTGGCTATATCAGCAACAGCTTGGACTGGGATACCGCTCACCTTCAATTTGAAACAGGTGAAATTCCATACTTGCTTGCTGGCCCATGGGCGTTAGATCGTCTTCGTGAGTCAGGCGTCAACTATGCAATTGCTGAATTCCCAGACGCAGGACAATCTTTCTTGGGTGTTCAGGGCTTCGCAGTTAACGCGCTAAGCGACAACGTTTTGCTTGCTCAAGCATTTTTGACAGAGTTTGTGGCAACTGAAGAAGTCATGACCGCTTTAGCTGAATCAGGTAACCGTCCATCGGCACACCGCGCAGTTACAAGTGATGATGCTGACCTAGTTGCATTTGGTGCGGCCGGTGAAAATGCAGTTCCAATGCCAGCGATCCCAGAAATGGGTTCAGTTTGGGGCAGTTGGGGCGACGCAATCACCTTAGTTATCAACGGCGAACAAACAGCTGAAGAAGCACTGACCAACGGTGCGGCTCAGATCCGTGATCTTATCGGTGGCTCTGCGGCCGGTATGGTGAACGTTCCAGGTTCATGGCAGGCTGCGGCCGGTTGTGACGGAGACTGGGATCCAGCTTGTGCAGTTACCGCTCTAACAGACAATGGTGACGGCACCTACTCTGGCACATTTGAAGTTGCTGCAGGCGACTATGAAGGCAAAGTTGCTCTAGATGGTGCTTGGACTGAGAACTACGGTGTTGATGGCGCGCTTGACGGCGACAACATCACCTTCACCGTGGGCGAAAGTGGATCAGTTACATTCACCTGGGATTCAGACAGCAAGTTGCTGACAGTTGATTCTGAGTAAGAACTGATGAGTGATCAGTTAGTTTTCGCTGACTGGTCACTATAAAAAAGGGAGCCTACATAAAAGAGTGCCCGCATAACTGAAAACTGGTTTTGGAGAAACGGAAAAGGAGGTCTGTCAATGACAGCCCAAGCTTTGAAAAAATCGCAAGATTCAAGCGGCCAAAGCGGAACATTTACAGCCGTAATGCTGCGGATGACTCTGATGTTGGCGATTAATGCATTTGCCATTTGGTTTGCCCTACGTGCCTTTGGAGAGGGATTTCTACCGCTGGGAATTGTCATTGCACTCATCACAGCCATCGTCAACTACATCATTCTGGTCAACGACATGTACCCACTTCGGTGGATGGTCGCCGGTCTGGTCATGATGCTTATGTTTTCGATCTACCCCATCATTTTGACAGTCATTGTTGGCTTTACGAACTATGGGGATGGCCATTTACTGACCAAACAGCAATCGATTGAACAGACTTTAAAGCAAAGATATTTGCCGGAAGGGGGATCCGCCTACTCGTGGACCGGCTACATCAACGAAGCAAAAGAGTATGTTCTGTTTTTACAAGATGCTGACGGCAATGGGTTTGTCGCTTTTCCTGGCCAAGCGTTGGTGCCAGCGGCCGATGCCAGCGATTTAGGCGACCTAGATAACAATGGGATTCCAAGCGGCATCGGTGAATTTGAACGCCTTAATGCCATTCAGGTCGCATCGAACCAAGACATAACTAACATCCAATTTGGAACTGAACTAGATGGGGTCAAAATCCGATCTGCTCGTGAAGCGGCTCAGCTTGAACAGCAATTTGAGTACAACGAAGCAAACGATGTCCTTATTGACTTAGAAACCGATACAGAGTACTTCCCACGTTCAGGAACTTGGACTTCAAACGGTGGTGATTCGCTCACATTTGGTTTCCAAGCCAATGTTGGGTTTGATAATTTCACTCGCTTTTTTACGAGCTCAGCCTTCCGAGGGCCGCTTGTACGGATCATTGTGTGGAACTTTGCCTTCGCCTTCCTCAGTGTCTTTATGACCTTTGCTCTGGGGCTTGCCATCGCTTACATTTTTAATGACCCTACTATGCCCGGCCGGAAATTGATCCAATCTCTGCTGCTAATCCCCTACACTATTCCCAGCCTGATCACGATTTTGATCTGGAAAGGGATGTTTAATAACCAGGTGGGGGTCATCAATCGAAACTTAGACATGCTGTTCGGCATTTCGCCCGCATGGACGGTTGATCCTTGGTTGGCAAAAGCAGCGATTTTAATCGTGAATTTGTGGCTTGGATATCCGTACTTTATGCTTATTTGTAGTGGTGCGTTACAGGCCATCCCAGCTGATTTATATGCGGCGGCCGAAGTCGATGGTGCCAACGGCTGGCAGCGTTTTTCTAAAATAACACTGCCACTTTTATTGGTTGCCGTTGGACCACTTTTAGTTGCCTCATTCACCTATAACTTCAACAACTTCAATCTGATCTTTTTGTTCATTGAAGGTGGCCCCCCCATTGCTGGGGCAGCGACCAGAGCCGGGCATACGGATATTTTGATTAGCTACGTGTACAACTTGGCGTTTGCGGCCGGGCGAGGCAAAGAGTATGGGCTGGGTGCAGCCATCACCATCGTCATTTTCGCCATCGTCGCGGTGATTACCTTGTTGCAGTTCCGTTTTACCCAAATGTGGGAAGAGGTTGGAGAAAATGTCTAATTTAACTATCAAACAGCGCCGGATGTGGGGCTATGTTATTCGCTATATCCTTGCTGCAATCCTGATCACGTTCGCAATCTTTCCCGTTCTATGGATTCTTTCGTCTTCGCTAAACCCATCAAACACCTTGGCCTCAGCCAGTCTAATTCCGGAGAATATCGGATTGGGCAACTACTACGAGCTGTTCAATACGCCTGAACGGCCATTTGGCCTTTGGATTTGGAATTCGATCAAAATTTCAACGATCACAACCATCCTATCCGTGACGATTACCACCTTTGCCGCTTATGCATTTTCTCGCTTCCGCTTCCGGGCCCGGGTCAATATGCTGAAGGCGATTTTGTTGATTCAAGTTTTCCCTTCGTTGCTAGCTCTGATCGCGGTCTTCACCCTTGTCACTCAGTTTGAATCGATTGTGCCTGCCATCGGGTTAGACACCCATGCCGGTTTGATTCTGGTCTATTTGGGCGGGGCGATGGGTGTGAACGTGTGGCTGATGAAAGGGTTCTTTGACACGATTCCGCGCGTAATCGATGAAAGCGCAATGGTCGATGGGGCTACGCATTGGCAAGTATTTACCCAACTGCTACTCCCTCTCATGCGGCCGATGTTGATCGTTGTGGCGATTCTGACTTTTATCGGCACTTACGGCGACTTTGTTTTGGCCCGAGTACTGCTCAAAAGCACCGATCAATACCCGCTAATGGTGGGTCTGTTCATTTTGACATCGGGTCAATTCTCCCAGCAATGGGGGCCGTTTGCGGCCGGGGCGCTGCTTGGCGCTGCACCAGTCATGATCATCTATCTACTGCTGCAAGATCAGATTGTGGGTGGACTCACGCAGGGTGCTGTGAAAGGATAAAAACGTGAAAAACGCACAGTCTCGTGTAGGGGTCGATGGGGGCGGGAAGCACTATCTCTCTTCGGAGCCAAGATGGTTCTGCCCCCATCGACCCCTACGGTGGACCATATTCATGATCGGCATTTTGTGGTTGCTCACCAGCCATCAAGCAAAAGCACAAGATGGCGAAACGCTATTTGTTGACGTCAGCGAAGCAGCCGGCATCATCGATAATCGGCGTGGCATCGACAAAACAATCGGCCAAGCATGGGGAGACATCAACAACGACGGCTGGCCCGATCTGTACGTCACCGATCATGCCGGACCCAACACCCTCTACCAGAACAACGGCGACGGCACTTTCTCTATCTCACCTTTTAACAACAAAGTGATTCTGCCCGAAAAGCAGAGCAGTGGCGCCTCCTTTGTTGATTATGACAATGATGGCTGGACCGATTTATATGTGCTGGCGTGGGGTGAAAACACGCTATTTCGTAATTTAGCGGGAGAAGGGTTTGCACGCGTCACGGCCGAAGCAGGGATCGGAGGTGGCGACAAAAACAGTAAAACAGCGTCATGGGGTGATTTTAACCAAGACGGATATCTCGATTTGTATGTCGCCAATTGGGCCTGCTACCCGATGTGTGGCCGGCCGCAATATGGTGACAACGACAAACTCTATCAAAGCAATGGAGACGGCACATTTAGCGATGTCACCCATCTGCTAGGTAGTAAAGTGACCGGTTCTGGCTTCGTTGCCAGCTTTACCGACTACGACAACGATGGTGATTTAGACATCTACCTGGTCAATGACGAGTTTATCAATCCGGTCCGGAACGCGCTGTGGCGCAACGATGGCCCTGGCTGCGATGGCTGGTGCTTTACTGAGCTATCAGAATCGGCCGATGCTGATATTCGCATGATGGGGATGGGGCTGGCCACGGCCGACTATGACAACGACGGCGACCAAGATTTTTACATCTCGAACGTGAGCCACATGGTGCTGCTGCAAAATCAAGGTGATGGCACCTTTGCGGACATGGCGCAATCGGCCGGAGTTGACACACTCGGTAGTGTCGGCTGGGGCAACGTCTTTTTTGATTACGACAACGACGGCTGGCAAGATATTTATTTGGCGGTGTCGAATGCGATGGGAAAAGGGGCTGAGCCACGCAACCGACTGTACAAGAATATGCAGGACGGGACGTTTGCCGATGTGTCGGCCGACAGTGGTGCCAGCGGCCCTAATCGGACGCTGGGGGTTGCCACAGCCGACTACAATCGAGACGGCTTGGTTGACCTGCTTGCAGGGGATTTTAATGGGAGTTATCAGCTTTTTGAGAACCAAAGTAATCGCGAACACCATTGGCTTTCGGTTGATTTAGTTGGAAGCGGTTCAGTTAATCGTGACGGAATCGGCGCGCGAGTTTACGTGCAAACGGCCGATGGCCTAACCCGAATGCAGGAAATGATTGGCGGATCGGGGCTAGGGGCTGGAAACGAGCTGGTGCTCCATTTTGGCTTGGGCAAGCACGAGATGATCGAAAAAATGACGGTGGTTTGGCCTGATGGTGTGGAGCAATATTTTAAGAATATTTCGGCCGATCAGCAGCTTGTGCTGACTTATCCTTTGGTAGAAGAATTGGAAGTAGTAGAAGAATTAAGGGTTGATGAAGCGATGGTAGAGGTGCCAACAGCAAATGGTAATTTACAAATGATCGGCGCTCTGCTGGGCGCACTCGCAACGATTTTTCTCTCGTTTGGCAGCGTCTGGCGGCCGTAGGGGCACAGCGAACTAGACCCCAATAAAATAATTTATGAAATTTAGACTTTTATTTTCAATTGCAATCTTGCTCGTTATTGTGGCAGCTTGTCAGCAGGCAGAGCCTGTCCCAACACCTGCCCCTGAAATAGTGGCAACGGCCGCCCCGACGGTAACCTATCCGGCAACCAGCACTCCCTTCCCCAACGAAACATCACCTCCAACATTTACACCTGTCCCAACTGCGATTCCTGATCCGTTAAAGACCGGCACCAATGGCAATCCCTGGTGGAATGACATCGTCTTTTACGAGGTTTTCGTCCGTAGCTTTTATGACAGCGATGGGGACGGTATCGGTGATCTAAACGGCCTCATCGAAAAGCTCGACTACATTAACGATGGGGACCCATCGACCCAAACTGATTTAGGCGCAACCGGCATTTGGCTCATGCCAATCATGGTGTCACCCAGCTACCACGGCTATGACGTGGTCGATTATTACCAAGTTGATCCAGATTACGGCACAAATGAAGATTTTCAGCGGCTAATGGATGAGGCTCATAAACGAGGCATTCGGGTGATTGTCGATTTGGTGATGAACCATACGTCAACCGAACATCCGTGGTTCATTGAATCGGCCGACCGAAGCTCAGATAAACGTGACTGGTATGTGTGGGCGGATGAAAGCCCCGGCTTTCGTGGGGATCGAGGGCAGGCGGTATGGCATAAAAAGAACGATGCATATTACTATGCCCTTTTTTGGGGCGGCATGCCTGATCTCAACTTTGAAAACCCAGAAGTAACGGCCGCCATGTACGATGCAGCCGAATTCTGGCTGACAGAAATGGGGGTCGACGGATTCCGGCTCGATGCAATTAAACACATGGTTGAGGAAGGTCCGGCCCTCGAAAACACCCGATCAACCCATGACTGGATGGAGGCGTTTTACAGCTTCTACAAAGATGTTGACCCAAATGCCCTCACAGTTGGCGAGGCGTGGACCAACACCCAACAGGTCGTCGAATACACCGGAGACGAAGTTGATATCGCGTTTCAATTTGATCTCGCACTCGACATCATTAACGGAGCCGGGTCAGGTCTAGCTCCCGCTTTTTATAAAACGCAACAGCTTACGGTTGACTCATTCCCACAAAACCAATATGCGACATTTATCACCAATCATGATCAAAATCGGGTCATCGACCAGTTCCGAGGAGATGAAGACAAAGCGCGCATGGCCGCCTCGATCTTGTTAACAGGGACAGGCGTCCCGTTTGTCTATTATGGGGAAGAGATCGGGATGAGCGGAATAAAGCCGGATGAG
>JBGCDP010000379.1:0-5972 GCA_045105475.1 Anaerolineae bacterium | reverse complement strand
CCGCTTTTTTGCTGACAAATTGCGAGAGCTGGGCGTTGAGCCTGAATGGCACATTGTGGCCGAAGGTCGGCCGAATGTGTATGGCTGTGTCAAACTTGGCCCGTCCGACAAACTGATAACGCTGACAGGCCACACCGACACCGTTGACATTGCCGAAAATTGGCTGACCGATCCATTTGATCCAGTCATCAAAGATGGCAAGCTATACGGGTTAGGGTCGTATGACATGAAATCCGGCTTGGTCTGTGCACTGGCGGCGTTTAAAGCGTTAATCG
This sequence comes from Anaerolineae bacterium, assembly GCA_045105475.1. Lineage (GTDB taxonomy): Bacteria > Chloroflexota > Anaerolineae > Promineifilales > Promineifilaceae > WTJY01. Next base: position 5,697 of record JBGCDP010000379.1, on the reverse strand, counting down.
AAACCCCTGAATTGCATGATCAACTAGGCAATGTTGCATTTGCCGCGACGGTTGATGAAGAGGCTTTGGGGTTGGGAGCGCAAGCTCTACTCGAAACAAAATATGGAAAAAGTGACGCCATGCTGTTGGGTGAGCCGATGTGGGGTGACGCGGCCGGACCGATCCCGCTAGGTTTGACAGGTAAAGTGCTCTACAAGCTGACTGTGGTCGGCCGGGCCGCGCACGGCTTTTACCCAGATCGGGGTGTTAATGCTGTTGAAGATGCGGCCAAAATCGTTGCATCTCTTGATCAACTTAATCTGTATGATCATCCAGAGCATGGCAGAGGAAATTACTCGACGCTTAAATTTGAGGGTGGGTATCAAGAATATGCGATTGTCGTGCCAGAACGGTGTGAGGTGATCATCACTCGCTTAACGGTGCCCGGCGAGAACCGTGCGTCGGCCGTGGCTGATATGCAGGCGTTGATCGATTCGCTTGATCTCGATTGCGAGGTGACAATTGAAACCCCGGCCCCGTTTTACGAACCGTATTTAATCGATGAAAACAGCTCATTTGTGGATGATTTTAAGGCAGCTTACGAAGGTGTCATCGGCCGACCACCCGTATGCGGCTTCGGCCGGGGGATCACCGACGGCAATATTTATGTGGCTGATGGCGGTATTCCAACGATCACGTTTGGGCCTCGGGGCAACGGGCCGCATGAGTGTAATGAATACGTTGAAATCGATTCACTTGAGCCAGTAGCGCAGGTTTTTGCAGATACAGTCGTTAATTTTTTCAAAAAATAAAACTATTTAATAAAGACCTTTAGGATCTAGCGAAGGAAACTTCTCTCATGAATACAAACCCCGACGTAATTATCATCGGCTCCGGCATTATCGGCTGCGCCGTCGCGTTCGAAATGTCTAAGGCTGGATACAAAACGCTCAATATAGACAAACTGGGTGATGCCGGACTTGGTTCAACCAGCAACTCATGCGCGCTTGTGCGGCTGAGTTACTCGACCTATGACGGCATCCGCATGGCCCAAGAATGTTTCTCTTATTGGAAAGATTGGGACAACTATCTGGGTGCTCAAGATGAGCGTGGTATGGCGCAATTTGTGAATAACGGAGCGGTTCTCACAATGTCAGATGCACCGAACTTCCCCCGTATGGTCCGCATCTTTAAGGAGCTCGGGATCGAGTTTGAAGTGTGGAACCGGGAAGCGATTGATGACAAGCTGAGCTTCATGTCACCTAAATCTAATCTGCCGATTCGGCGCCATGATGACCCTGAATTTTTTGAGGAATCGGGTGAGTATCTAGACCGCCTGTTGTTTATTAAAGATGGTGGTTACATTACTGATCCATCTTTGGCAACCCATAATATTATGGTGGCGGCACAGGCACACGGCGGTGAGTTTTTATTTAATGCAGGCGTTGCTGAAATCCGGCAAAAAGACGGCCGGGTGGCAGGTGTTACGCTCGAAGATGGGACTGAAATTGATGCGAATATCGTGGTGAATGTGGCGGGTCCACATTCGGGCGTGATTAATCGGATGGCTGGGGTTGAGGCTGACATGAAGATCAAAACCCGGCCGTTGCGCCATGAGGTGCATTTTGTCCCTAATCCGCATAAAGAAATTGGTGACTTGGCCAGCCATTGGTCAGACGCGGACAGCGGGGTTTATTTCCGGCCGGAAACGGGTGGCGCATTGCTCATTGGGTCAAAAGATCCTGATTGTGACCCGCGTGAGTGGCTCGATAACCCTGATGATTGGGATCGTGAGGTGAGCGTGGATCAATGGAAAAATCAGGTTTACCGTTTGGCAAAACGGTTGCCAGAGCTGAAAATCCCCAATCAGCCAAAGGGGGTTGTTGATTTATACGATGTGACTGATGATTGGATTCCAATTTACGATAAGTCGAGCTTGCCCGGCTACTACATGGCGATTGGGACGAGCGGAAATCAGTTTAAAAATGCGGGACCAGTGGGCTATTTGATGATGAAGATCATCGATGCGGTTGAGAAGGGGCATGATCAGGATAATGATCCGATCAAGTACCAGGCGGTGTATAATGACTTTGAAATCGATACAAGCTTTTACTCACGCCTCCGTGAAATTAATCCTGAAAGTAGCTTTTCAGTAAGCGGATAATAAGTTAATAAAGAAAATGTCAACAATAATAAAACATAAAAAAACAGGCGAAGAATATATTTTATTGGGTACCGGTTTTGGTGCCACTGACTATGGGGGTAAGGATCGAATTGATCCCACGGATAACGAGAAAGAGCGTTATCCATTGGTCTGTGTGTGCAATGACAAGGGGAAAATGGGCTGGGTCTATTCGGAAGATTTTAGAGTGGTTATGGTAGATGGATTAAGCCCGGCCGAAATTTTTAAACCACGTAAGCAACAAGTCTACGACTCTTAAAGCCGTTCAGTATTTCAGCTATGGTCCTATGGAAATCTACCTTGTCATGGCAAATAAGCTGAAATGCTGACCAGCTAACAAAAATATGCAAAATAAATTTTTAACAGACGAACATCTCATGTTCCGCGACTCAGTGCGGAAATTTATCGAAATTGAAATAGTGCCCCATCACGAACAGTGGGAGCATGACGGCCTTGTACCACGCGAGCTGTGGCTTAAAGCGGGTGAGAACGGCTTTTTATGCATGGATGTGCCGGAAGAGTACGGTGGCATGGGGGTCGATGATTATCGCTATAACGTGATTTTAGCTGAAGAAATGGCCCGGGTGGGCGCTTCGGGACCTGGTTTTGCCGTTGCAAATGAGCTGGTTGCGCCGTATTTGATGGCGTTTGGGACTGAAGAACAAAAGAAGAAATTTTTGCCGAAGATGGCAACAGGTGAATGCATCACCTCGTTGGCAATGACAGAGCCAGATGCGGGGAGCGACCTGCAAAGTGCTAAAAGCACAGCCGTGCTTAGTGCTGACGGTAGCCACTATATTTTGAACGGCCAGAAAACCTTTATCTCAAACGGTATTTTGAACGATATGGCTATTGTTTATTGCAAAACTGATCCTGATCAGCGTGGAAAGGGAACGAGTCTTTTGCTGGTGGAACGAGGGATGGAAGGGTACGAGCGTGGCCGGAATTTAGACAAAGTCGGCCGACATGCTCAAGACACGGCCGAACTCTTTTTCAAAGATGTGAAGGTGCCGATTGAAAATCGTTTGGGTGAAGAGGGGAAAGGGTTCATGTATTTGATGCATAACCTACCTCAAGAACGCCTTTTAATTGGATTGGGCGCGTTTGCTGCCACTGAATCAGCTTTAGAACACACGGTCCGCTATTGTCAGGAACGGATCGCATTTGGTAAACCGATCGGCAAATTTCAGAATAGTCGCTTTAAGCTGGCTGAGATGAAGACAGAACTCACGGTCGGCCGGATTTATGTGGATGACTGCATCATGCGCCAGAAGGAAGGGACGTTTACGGCCGATGAAGCGGCGATGTGCAAATGGTATCTGACTGACATGGCGACCCGCATCATCGACCAATGTGTGCAACTGCACGGCGGCTATGGGTATATGCTTGAATATCCGGTAGCCAAGTTCTGGCTTGATGCTCGCATTGATCCGATTCACGGTGGTACGAATGAGATCATGAAGGAGATCATCGGCCGGAATATGGGATTTTAAGCTGGAGCAAGTGACGAGGGACAAACACCGAATCCAACAGCCTTGAGTAAACTAGAACGGTACGCTCAAGGCCATTGGCCCCTGCTCAATAAATCTGAACAAAAAAGTTAATGGGGCATATGTGTGATTGAATAGGTGTTTACACAAGGGGTGAGCGGACTCTGCTAGTCTTTTAGCCGAATTTTCACTTTGCATTGGACTGTTTACAGCTCCTTTACCCTTCAAATTAGAAAACCCAAATGACATCACAAACTAAACAATCTATATTTTTCCCTCTCGTTGCCGTATTGGTCGCAATGAGCTTACTTTCTTTAATCAGCTTTTCTACGACACAGGCTGGTTCTTCAATTGACGTTTCTCAAACGGTGCCAACTCGTACTCCGGAACCGGGCGTATCACCGGTGGCTTATTTGCCTTTGGTTATGAATGCACTGGAGGTTGCCCCAACGGCTACCCCTACAGTACCAACAACAGAACCATCTTTATTGAATCCACTTGATATTAGTTTTAATAATCCGGGCTGGTCAGGCAACCCGTTTGACCTAATCGCGGTTGTTACCTTTACACATCAAGGGTCAGGGACCACGCGTGAAACGGAAATGTACTACAACGGCGGCAATGAATGGAAGGCTCGCTTTACGGCCGACCGTATCGGTACATGGACCTATTCAACGCAAAGCAGTGATGGTGATTTGAACAATAAAAGCGGATCAGTCGATATTGCAAACTCTAGTGCGAAGGGGTTTGTCGTTGCTGACGGTGACAAATGGACTCGTTCTGGAACAGGTGAGGCGTTTGTGCCTCAGTATTTGATGGCGGCTGAGCTTGATCGTTTTGCTAGTGATTCTAGTAAGCTAAATAGTGACCTGGATACCTTTGTCGGTGAACATGGCTTTACCGGATTTCATATTCGGGGCTACTGTCATTGGTTTGACCTAGGCAATGATCGGTGTAGAAATATTTCAGAGAGCGATCCCGATCCAGATTTGGACACATTCGAAGTTGTGGAAAAAATTATTATGGAGACTTACGCTCGTGGTGGGACCACCCACATTTGGATGTACGGTGACAACAGCCGCACCCATAACCCAACCGAGTGGGGGTTAAATGGAACCACTGATCAGCGGATGCAGCGCTATCTTGCAGCCCGTTTAGGTGCAGTGCCTGGCTGGACGATGGGGTATGGGTATGACATCAATGAGTGGGCTTCACCAGCTCAAATCGAGACTTGGTTTAACTACTTGAACGACCATATGATGTACCCACATTTAATGAGTGCGCGAGGAGACAAAAACGTCATTATGCAGCATTCAGAAATCCTTTCTTACTCTGGATACGAGCAACATAATCCAGACTATGCTTGGTATGTGCAGGCGATTAATGATCGGCCGCAAAAGCCGTCTTTTTCAGAGGATCGTTTCCGAGTTGATCAAGCGTTTGCCACCAAAGATTACACCTTTGAAGAGACACGGCGGGGTATGTGGCATTCAGCTATGGCGGGCGGTATCGCTAACATTTGGGGAAACATGCAGTTTGATGAAGGTGGATCCTACCAAGAAGGATCACGCGTTTACCCGAATAAGAGCGAACTTAAAATCTATTCCGACTTTATGAACCCGCGTTTTCATGGGGACTTTGAGACGTGTAACTCGCTTACGAACGGAATGTGTTTGAAAACCCCAAATAACAGCCAGTTTATCTTCTATCGCGAGAATGTTAGCTCGATTACCCTGAATCTAAGCAGTATGACTTCAGCTCAACCTTTCATTGCGATCAATACAAAAACGGGTACAACTATTACGGGAACCTTCCAAGTTGGGCAACAGACTTGGAATGCACCAAACCGATCAGATTGGGCGATTGCGGTAGGCAATTGGTAAATCTCGGTTGTTTAGACCGTTCGTTTTAGTTTTTGGATGATAAATAATGAAAATCGCTGAACCTCTGACCCATTTGCACGTCATCGGCGTGCCGTATCGCAATGCTGACCACACTGAACCAATTGTAAAAGTTTTAAAGGCGTTTGATGAATCAGGCGCCTAT
>JBGCDP010000378.1:0-22092 GCA_045105475.1 Anaerolineae bacterium | reverse complement strand
ATAACCTCAGGCTCTGGCAAATTTGACTCCCCGATCTCAACCTCAGCCAAAATCGTTAGCAAAGACCGACCTTCTCCCTGATTGACCACATTGTAAAACTGCGCATCAGCCAGCGAAACGAGCGGCGCCATCTGTCCTGATTGAGAATGGTGCAACATCGCACGCAGAGGGTTTGGTTTTTCAAACTCATAAAAATCGGCCGCCTTCATATGTAATTCTCGTCTGCGAGAACGGCGAGGCTGATCATAGAAGAAAGTTTGAATAATCTGATGCTGACTGTAAACCCGTTCACCTTCGTCATCTTCACCAACAAGCAACAGATATTGATCAGCTAATCCCCGTAATGTGCGATTCACATTCCGAATATTCAACATTTCCTCGACCACATCACGGCTCCCTGGATAGCCGCTCAAAATCGCCACCGCTTCCATTACCCGCTGTTCACTGTTGCTTAAACGATCGTTGACCTCTTCCATTAAAAAGCGTTCAACATCATCCTCAAGTGCGAGACGATCGATCACATCTTCCGGCTCACGGCTGTTTTTTAAGATGACGGCCGCCAGCGTCAAGAACGCCCCATTCCCCCCGGTCAGATCAGTTAAGCGCCCGGTCAACTCATCTGACAATGTCACACCGCGCCCAACCAGCAGGTCGGCCGTTTCGCTTTGATTCAACCCTTCTAGCTGCTCCTCTTTTCCGGCCGGGAAGAACGATGGATAGCGTCGAGTTGTCACCAGCACATTGACATTCGGATGGTCAAACATCTTGAGCAAAAACGGCTGCAAGCGAGCGTCTTCATCGACAAATTGCAGGTCGTCGAGGCAAAGCAAAAGGGTTTCTGGTAGCTCCCCTAAAATCACCCCCAGCATGTCAAATAATGTTTCGACGGCCGGAGGTCGGCCACCCGAAATGCGAGCCGCTTCAGACATTTCCCAAAGTTCAGGGCGACCCAAATTGGCGACAAACCCGGTTAATCGGTGTGCCATCGGTTCGATGTTGCCACTGGCAAAGCTGTGCCAAAAAACTGAGTGCTGATTGGTGAGTTTGGCCGAAAGCACACTCATCAGCGTCGTTTTCCCCACTCCCGCCATACCGCTGATGGCGGCAAATGTTTGTTTTTCTAAAGATATTTTATACCGAGTAAGATCAGGCTGGCGGCCGACAAAGTTGCTAACGGCCGGAGGCGCATACGCTTTTAACGACGGCGGTGGAAGCCTGTTGACAACTGTTTGGGCAGGTTTTTGCTCTGGCTCCTGTGGTTTATCTTTACTTGGGAATAACTCATCACAGATCGCTTGGGGGTATGGGTGTTCAGCACTTTGTAAAAAGGTATCGAGCCACCCACGATCATGAACGGCCGCTTTGTAACCGATGATGAGACGAGCCAATGTTTCAAGGTGGGCCAAAGTCGGTGGCGCTTTGCGATAGCGCCAGCTCTCAATTGTGTCTCCCGATAGCTCTGGCTCAAATCCGTACCCCAGTTCGTCCATTAGGACGCTGATCTTCTTCCCAGAATGGCGTTTGATTTCATGTAGGGCGTTTGACAAATGATCGCCAAATTTTAGCATTTTCCTTTTTTCCGATCAGATCCCGAAGTATTCCCAGACTTCGACAATCTATTTTCCTTGATCCTTCTTTATGCAGGCAGGTCCTATCGGCCGCTTAAGCAACAGATTTTAACATATTTGGAGGTTTTGGAATGCTTAAGAAATTGATCTTAATTTTAACTGTACTTGGTTTGGGAATAATAGGTTGCATGATGACGGCTGAACCGGAGCCCACAAATGAGTTTGTTGGGGTTTGGCATGAAGTCGGCCGGATCGATTGTGAAACGGGTGAGATGGTTGAAGTTCCACGTAGAGTTTATATCGATGAGCTTAAGTTTGAACCGGACCACTTTTTTTTGACGTGGCTAAAATTTGAAGATGAATATCACGATTATTGGGGAACATATGAAATCGAAACTGAAACCGGCCGAATCAGTATGACCCGTGAGTATGGTAACAGGAGGCCACCAGACATGGATTTAGAGGGAACAATTTACCTCAACGATCATGGCCAGCTTGTTCTCGAAGAAGTCTGGTTCGGTAGTCAGTCTCCCATTCCGAACTGGCAGGCGTTTAAGCCTTGTGCCTTTGTTTTCACACGTTCGTAACACCTAAAAATCATTCGTTTCCCCTGCATAATAAGGAATTTAGCAAATGCCTAAAAAAACTAGCGCCGTTCGTATCCTCATTATTTTATGCTTGATCGGTTTTAGCCCTTTGGTATTTCGTTCGGTCTTTCCCCCATCGTATGCGGGTCTGTGGAGTGAGGTGGGGCGAATCAGTTGTCATTCAGGCGAAATCATTGAGTCAACAGCAGAACCTAACCATATCGGAGAGCTGAATCTAAAACCAAATGGTAGATTCAAAGTGACACGAGCCCCTTTTGAATTCTATGTTGATTATGGAGGTAGTTACGAGGTTGATTCAACAACGAGGGTAGCCATTTTCGAAATAACGCAAAGCAACATTGATCTTGCAAGGCTATGGAATCCAGATTTTGAGGGGAGACTTTGGGTTAATGACCAAAATCAATTGGTTGTTGAAGACATCTGGTTTGGCTTTGCTCCAAGCGCGGCCGGCCGTCCGGCCGATTGTGGCTACATTTTTGACAGAAAAAGTTGACTTCTACATAGACTGGAAGCTCGGAGATTTTATGGCCTCCACCCCGAGGAGCCCGCTTTCCCGATCAATTTCCGAGCCAACCCCAGACTTCTCCGATCCTTGATCAACGATCCTTGTCTCATGATCCAACCCTCTGATTTCTAATGCTTGAAATCTATTTTCTTATCACAAGGAGAAATAAATCATGAGAAAAGTAAAGCAGATATTTTTATTTTCGATTATGGTGGGTCTATGCATGTTTATCCAAAACGGCCCTACCCAGTCTGCATCGGCCGCACCTAGTGCAAGTCTATCGATTACAACCGTATACGCACCCGGCATCAACTGCGTATTCGACATCGATTGCACAATCACAGTAAGTGATTCCACTGCGCCGATCAACCTCCCCTTTAGCAGCGGTTCAGGCTTTCTTCAGTCACGCACCTTTCCCATTGGAGAAGCAGGCACACCAGCATCGGGGCTTTACACCTACGAGTATCGAATTGATGTCCGTAACCTCGTCGGCAGCACGGCCGCTGGTTGTATCACCACCTTCTCGATCCCATTCGGCCCAATTGTGCCGCTCAATTACACAGCTATAGGTGGCGTAGATGATGTGTATGTCATTACCAGAGGTGGAATTGGCAATGTAGAGCCAGCCTCAGCGACCCAAACCGGGGACACTGTCACATTCACCTTCGCCCCGGCCATATGTGCAGGCAGCAGTCCGGGTAATGGTGATTCCAGCTTTTTCTTCGGGTTAACTTCAACCCAACCTCCACAAGAAGTCACCGCTTCATTGGCCGGAACGCTCAGTTACACAGAAAGCCTCGCGGCCCGTGCACCACAACCTGGCACAACCCACATGCTGACGCTCAACCCGCTCTTCGACGCAAATGTCAATTTAACTCCAGGAGCATCAGCCACTCATCCAAAAGATCAATATTTCTATGTGGGATATGACGAGTTTGATTTTCCGCAGATCGGCCTACTTCAGTTTGATCTTTCGGCTATTCCGGCCGGTGCCACAATCGAATCAGCACAACTCAATGTGTGGCATGAAGCGAGTGCTGATTCTACAGTGCTTGAGCACAATATTTGTGTCAAACGGGTTGATGGGACATGGAACGAAAGCGTTACGGCCGCTAGCTCACCAGCCATTGATAACACTTGCCAATCTTCGACAAAAGTCAAAGAGATCTTCGGCATTCATCATTGGAACCAGCTCACAGATCTGGTCCAAAACTGGGTTGATGGATCACAGCCAAACTATGGATTAGCGCTACAGACGAGCCCGGTGACTTTTGGTCTCAAAGCATTTCAAAGCGTTGAAGGGAATGTACGGCCGGAGTTGAAAATCAACTATACCGTGCTGGAACTACCCGAAGTAGAAGAGTCTTATTTCTATGGTTTCGAAGGTGAAGATTTCCCACTCCAGATTGCGCTGAACCAAATCGCCGTTTTAGCAACTGATGGTGTGACACCAGAAGAGATTGAGAAAAGCATCGGCGGGAAATACGATTTAACCCTTAGCCAAAAACTAGATGAAGCTATTTTGATTTTTAATGCAGATAGCAACAAAAGCCGAGAAGCTATCGTGCAATTAGCCCGCGAGCTGGCGGCCGAGATGCCAAACCTCGTCGCACAAGCTGGCCTTGTCGTACGTGGAGCTGATCTCAAAGAGGATGTTTCAATCGTTAGCGATCAATTTATCGTTCAGCTTGCCGAAGGTGTCGAGCTCAGTGAATTAGAAAATTTGAACGATTCTAATGGCGTCAAAACAGTGATGCAGAACCCCTACAATCCGGGTGAGTATCTGCTGGCCGTCACCGAGGAATCTGATGCTGATGGGTTAGAAATGGCCAATCGATATCACGAAGAATCGATTGTTGCATTTGCTCATCCCAACTTCATCTCTCATTTGGGACTACGCACACCTCCCAACGATCCATTATTTGACGACCAATGGCACCTTAACAACATCGGTCAGGGGGGTGGCACGGCTGATGCTGATGCTGATGTTCTAGAAGCATGGGACATCAGCGCAGGGAGCAACGGCGTCGTCATCGCCATCATTGACGGTGGTTTTGACATGACTCATCCCGATTTGTTGCCCAATTATGACGCTGCCCGTTGGGACTTCGCAGGATGTGACCGTTCGACCGCAACACTCGGTTGTGGTGACAACGACCCGAGCCCCACTTTAAGAAGAGGCGACCGCCATGGCACGTCAGTTGCCGGTGTAGCCGCTGCTCGGGGCAACAATATGCTTGGAGTAAGTGGTAGCTGCCCCAACTGTCGCATCATGCCGATTCGTCGGGGCAACTCTAGATGGGCAGATGCGCTTGCTTTTGACTTTGCACGAATTAATAACGCCGATGTGTTAAACAACAGCTGGGGATATACGCTTACCTCAACAGCTGGAACACCCAACCTCATCAGTGCAATTAATCGGGCGGCTGAAACCGGCCGGTCTGGTATGGGCGCAGTTATCTTCTTTGCAATGAACAATCGGAATGTAAACGATTGCGTCCCTGGTCGGCCTGATATTTCAGCATTACCCAATGTGATTGGTATTAGTCGCTCAACCAATAAAGATGTGTTTGATCAATCTGGTTTTGGTGATTGCATGGACCTATTGGCTCCGACATCGGGGGCTAGCACAGTTTCGAGCGGCCGTGGGACATTGGCCATTTTAACCACTGATGAACAAGGGACAACGGGCTATAACGATGGGACCTCGACAGTAGGCTTATTCGGCTGCACACAACTATTACTGCCTGACTATACTAACTGCTTTAACGGCACATCTTCCGCCGCACCGCTCACGGCCGGAATCGTAGGGTTAATTTTAGATGCCAATCCCAATCTCACCCGTGAGCAGGTTCAACGCCTGTTGCAGGATACGGCTGATAAAATCGAACCGAGTGCAGGCGGATACAATGCCAATACCGGGTTTAGCTTCAATGCTGCTGTCAGTACAGCCACACACGGCTACGGCCGTGTCAACGCCTTCGAAGCGGTGAAAGTCGCGGCTCCTGATTCACTTGGTGGGTTAAGCAGTGTCGACATTTTTGTCCGAGACAACTACCTCGACTGGGGCAACACAGAACAGCCGAGCAGTACACTGTTTGAAACAACCCGAGAATTTATTCGCTACTGGGACAGCCTCGATATCAAAACCGATGCGCCAGATGCAGACGGAAATTATCGTCCGGCGCCAACAACTTCGGTTGAGTTTGATGCATTTGTTGATGAAGCTCCCTTAGCCGGATACACAAACAAAATTTACGTTCGTGTACACAATCGTGGAACAGAAGAAGCCGACAATGTCACCGTTAAGCTCCACTGGGCATTTGCAGGTTCTGCGTTACCCGGCTTACCCAGCGACTTTTGGACCGCATTTCCGGCCGACTCATCAGACACATCACAGATTCATCCATTGGGAACACGCACCATTAATAACTTAGGATACTCAGGGGCATCGGTTGCCGGGACGGCTGCTGACCAGTCACAGGTCGTTAGCTTTGACTTTGATGCACCACCGTATGACCCAACCCAACCGAATCCGGAACATTACTGCCTTTTCGCTGTCATCGACTCACCACAAGACCCCATTGTAAACGGCCGCCTCAGCTTACACCCTGATGGCGCGACACCGGTCGACAACAACATTACCCAGCGAAATCTCAATGTGATTAACTCAGAACCATCAAGGGACCACCGTTTTGACTTCCTCGTTCGGAATCCATTTGATGAGCCGATCACCTCGCTCATCCGGTTTAACCAAGATGAGTTAGAAGAGCAAAAGTGGTCAATCACGTTTGAATCGATCAAGCCAAACGAACCGTTCGAACTTGAGCCCGGCGAAGAAGTCTTGGTTAATGTTGAGGTCGTTTTACCTGAAAAAGGGGTTGAAGGAGAACTTGAGATTGTTCAGATGCGCCAATTTTTATCATCACAACCACATGCGGTCTTGTTTGAATATCAGGTGATGGGTGGCGTTAATTATCAATTTGAAAAAGCAACCCCACTGCCTGAACCACCCAATATTGTCTGGCATAGTTGGAGCAGCGAAGCTGAAGAACGGCTCAAAAGCCTACAGGACAACCCATACGGCAATCCTGAGCTTGAACTTGTCCAGTTCAAAAATGAAGCTGAATTGCTTGAGAAACTAAAGGGGTTGAAAGATCCCAGTGAAGGTCCCGACCTGATCCTTGGGCCAGCCTTGTGGGTGGATGAGTTGATTGAAATCGGTTTGGCTGATGCATATTGCTTGCCAGGACAATGCCCAGCGTGTGAAGGGGCCAATCCACCCCCATGGTGTCCATACGCTTCAGGCGATTTTAGCCTTGCGCTTAATGCAGACTTTGACATCGCAAGTTTATGTGCTGAAGTGGGCGACTGCGTTTGTCTGCAACCGAATCCACCCAGCTGGTGTTGGGCGGCCGAGCTTGCTCCTAAGGCTCAGCCGATTGGTGGAATCGATCTGTTCCAAGCCAGCTTTGCGCGACAGTTTGATGATGAGATCTTCCCCATCGGCATTCCGATTTGGTGGGACGCGCCGCTGGTGGTTCTCAATCCGGATTGGATGGCGAAAAACAAAGTAAAGACACCAAAATCGCTAGATGAAATTTTTGACCTGGCAAACGATTATGGTGATCTAGTCGGCATGGTCGGCCCATGTGATGTCCACTCTTTGAATGATCAGTTGGCACCGCTGGCTGAGATCGCTAGCTGCAAAGCGGCCGAAGAGATGGGAGAGTTCGGGATCATCTTAATGACGGCCAGCCAGTATCCGACAGTTCAACCTGAAGTTGGGCCGCTCTTCATGCTTCCGCTAGATGGTTTTACCCCGAATGTACAGGTTGAAGGCATTTACATGAACCCTCACAGCGAAAATCGGGAAGCGGCACTCAACGCCGCTTATCTGATTGCGGGTCAACCGATGCAGCAGGCACTTCATAAAGTCACAGGGGCATTGCCAACCCATGGTGGCGCTTGGGCAGAATTCGCTGACGATGCTTGGATTGATCTAAGTCAACAAGGCTTGCTTGGTATTCTCGATATCGAACCGGAACTCCCCGACTTTACTCAGCAGCCCCCACTGACAGCGCCAGAGTTGGGCACAGACGCTTGTGGCCTAGCCGCAGTCGCCCTTTATCAACGCATGACCGATTATCTGGGTATTACAACCTATGAGAAAATCGTCATCGAAGCTCAAGTTCGGCAGTTTGCTCGTTTATGTCGTTTGCACATGCCCGACTTTGGTGATGGTTTATGTGCCCTTGAAGCAGAGCGATTTTTCGCCCACCGCGCGGCCGAGTTACGAGGCACTACCAATGCGGCCGGCATCGCGGCCGATGAGGCTTGGGCGTTTCTTGAAGAGTGCAACAATCGATCAACCACGGCTACGATCGATCCAGCTATTGCCAGCAGTATCGACCTTTCACTCGATGATGACGTCGAGATATCGATTTTATTTCCAGCAAACGCCATCTCTGAAACGATAGGCATTATCCTCCAACCAGGTGCAGACGCCGATGAAGATCCCGATACGGCCGGAATCGTATTTCCGATGTTTTACATCAGCGCATACGCGGCCGATGACGGCCAAGAGATCAAGAAGTTCGACAAGCCGTTCGAGCTGAAAGTGAGCTATGACAGCTCTAAGCTGGTTGGCGATGATGAATCTAGCCTTCATCTGTCCTATTGGGACGAAGAGGCCCAGCAATGGGTAGAAGTTCCGAGTGAGGTTGATCCGAGCACCAACATGGTGACAGCCTCACTTGATCACCTGACAACGTTTACCTTGCAAGAAACGGGTTCAAGTAAGGTTCACACGGTTTTCTTACCGCTCATCGGTCGTTAGCCTTTGAATTAAGCGAGTGAGTGAGGTGGTCGTAAGCAGATATAGAGACCTGCTTACGACACATCCACCTATCAATGCCCCTTGGATGACACAATCACTCAAGGGGATTTTCGCATTCCAACTTTCCCGACCAATTTCCGAGCCTTTCTCAGACTTCTCCGATCTATTCCGAGCGATAGTCAGCTACATGCTCACCCGACCCGCTTGGGTCAACAATTTCTTGGTTCGCATTTGCGGCCGAGAATAAGGACAAAGTCATGAGGAAATCCCATTTAATTTTATTTTTATCTCTTTTATTGTTATGCCTACTTCCCGCAACTTCCCCATTTGCGGCCGCGGCCCCTAATGCCAGCACGACCGTTTCAATTTACCCCACGACAGATACATGGGTAAATACAACACCTGGTGCGCTCACCCCAGACTTAAACAGCACGCTACTTTTTGTTGGGAGTGATGAGTTTACCTACGAGGCGTATGGGCTGCTTCAGTTCGATATTAGCTCCATTCCAGTAGATGCCACGATCACAGCGGCCGAGCTAAATTTGTGGCATGAAGCCAGCGAGAGCACCAATTCACTAGGGCATGCAATTTGTATTCATCGGGTTGAAAGCGATTGGAACGAGCATGTTACGGCTACGACCGCCCCATCTGTCAGTAAGGAATGTCAAACGATGACCACAGTCGAAGCCTCTTTTGGAGGTCATAGTTGGTCTCCTTTAACCCTGCTTGTACAAGGTTGGTTTGATGGCACCCACACCAATTTCGGCCTAGCGATGAAGCAAGAGGAATATCATTTTGGTTATAAAGCGTTCCAAACGGAGGAAGGCAATGTCAAACCGGAATTAAAGATCACCTATTCACTACCTGAAGCGGCTGAGCCTGTACCAGGAAGTAATCAATCACTGAGCGTGAACCCGACCAGTGCCAAAGGGGGTGAGACTGTTACTTTAACGGGTAGCGGCTACACACCTGGCGCATACGTGGGCACCATTCGGTGGGATGAAGCTGATGTTTCCGGTTTCGAAATCCCAGCTGGGGGCAGCTTTTCAACCCAATTTGAAATTCCTGCAGGGTCGGCCGTTGGGAATCACACCATTAGCGTATGCTCACTTGCCCCATGTGCAACAGGTGAGTTTGAACAGACCGCCAGCGTTAATTTCAACGTATTGCCAACACCAGAAGGTACTTCAGGCCTTCCCTATAAAGTCTATTTAACGATGGTTGAATGGGATGGAGGAAATGGGAACCCCAATCCACCAGCAGCCACACCTAGAATCGAAATTGAAATTGATTCATCAATCGAGCCTAGTGTCACAAGCTTGCCTCCATTTGAAGATGGCGGTGAACCTCGCCCACTGGGTGCTGTCATGGACCAAAACGGCAATGTTTCTACCTTCGTCCAAAACGAGATATTTATCGAAACCGATAACGATAGCCTCGTTAATGAGATCGTAGCAGCCTATTCAGGCGAAATCATGCACGAAATCGATCCGGCCGAAAGTGGAATTGATGGGCTATCTAAAATGTATTTGATCCGAGTAGACCCGTCAGCCGGGGACTCCAGCAAATTGGCTGAGATGCTAACCGCACTCGACACAAGCGGTGACATTCGCAGTGAGTTGGGCTTCTCGAGTAATGATGCCGCCGGACTCATGGCGATTGCGGGTCAGAACGCCTTAGACGGTGCTGTGATCGGAGTCAATTGGGTCGGCGAACCGGCCGATCCGCCCGACACCGCCAGTGAAGCGACAAACGGTGCAACCCAAGGGGGTCTCACCTATTCACGTGACCCATACAACTGGTCATACATGAACCGAGGCAGCATACAAGACATCGGCACGGCCGACGCTTGGAACGTCTTAATTTACGGCGGCAAGTGGGACAACCGAGTGAAATATGCCGTTTTAGACAAAGGGTTTGGGCGTAATTCAGACACCCCAGACAACAGCATCTATCGCAGCATTGTCCCCGGGGTCAGCGCAGATGGCGGCCGAGGCGGCACACGATCACCGTGGCATGGCACACACGTGATGCAAACGGCGATGGCAGAAGCTGACAACTTTTATGGTGTGGCCGGAGTGGCCCACACCGTCGCAGAACCGATCAACATTTACACCGGCTATGACATGTTCAGCTCAATTATCAGCGTTGTTTTAGCACGGGCTGAAGGTGCCAAAGTCATCAACATGAGCTATGGCGGAGACATGCCTGCGGGTGTCAGTTTTACCGTCTTGCCTTTTGAGCATACAACAATGGCGGTGCGGGCTTCGGGCGCTTTGCTATTCGCATCGGCCGGAAACGATTACATCGACAATGACGCCACAGACTGCTTTATCGTCTGTTGGGAAGAAACATGGAACTATCCGTGCGAAAACAACGGTGTCATCTGTGTAGGTGGCATAGAGTGGAACTCAAAAATGCGCGCCCGTTCAGTTGATAGCGCCGGAA
Organism: Anaerolineae bacterium; assembly: GCA_045105475.1. Lineage (GTDB taxonomy): Bacteria > Chloroflexota > Anaerolineae > Promineifilales > Promineifilaceae > WTJY01. The sequence continues at coordinate 11,124 of JBGCDP010000378.1, read as the reverse complement.
ATACAACAGGTGGCTCCGCTTGGGGCAGCAGCGGCGGTGTGCATATCTTCGCACCTTATCGTGTCTACCGCGGTGCTGATCCAGATAATCCGGCCAATGGGAGCAATGTCGGAATCATCAGCGGCACCAGCTTTTCGTCACCATATGCGGCCGGTGTAGCGTCTCTGATTTGGGCAGCAGACCCATCGCTTTCGGCCAGCCAAGTTTGGGCCATTATGCGTGACACCGCTCACCCTAGCCCCGATGGAAGCGTCCCTCGCTACGTCAATGCATATGCCGCCGTTCTACAAGCAACCGGCACCGCACTTTCAGCTGAGATTAAGGCGCCTAGTGCAAACACAACGGTTCCGAAAAACCGTACTGTTTCATTCAATGCTGATGTGGGTGCGGTGCTCGCTTCATCCGCTAATATCAACATCTCGTGGACATCGAGCCGAGACGGCACGCTGAACACCTCAAACTGGAGCGCAGTAGCGGCCGAAAGCGGGACTGAATCTAGCTTCCGCACAGACGATTTGAGCGTGGGCGTTCATACAATTACGCTGAGAGCAACAGGCAGTGGCATGACGGCGGTAGACACGGTGCAAGTCATCATCGAAAATACACGGCCGACGGCACGCATCGACTTCCCGGCCGCCAACGCTGAGTTCTGTGTCGGTGAAACAGTCAACTTCAGCGGCAGTTCGTTTGACCCTGATCAGCTGTCAGGTATCCCTGGATCTGGCTATAGCTGGAGTTCATCAAGAGATGGCAGCTTAGGCACCGGCAATCCACGTGGCGTCACCAGCTTGAGCATCGGCAACCACACGATCACGCTCACGGTGACCGACGACGGCGGTTTAAGCCAGACAGATACAACCGATCTGACTATATTGCCGAGCAGTGATTCTGACTGCTTCAATAACAAACCAACGGGCGTCGTTACCTCACCAGCCAATGGCTCTAGCATTTATGCTGACCAACAAAATGGTGCGGGTGTATGGTACAAGCGCATCACGCTCATCGGCCAAATTGGTGATACGGAAGATGCGATTAGTGACTTGACGGTTGAATGGTTTGATGATGTTCATGGTCGTTTAGGTGAGGGGAACGTCAACACAACGACCGGCGTGGTTTCGATTACTTATAACTTTACGGCCGAAGGGTGCGGCACCAACCACAATATTACGTTGCGGGTCACCGACAGCGATGGCAAGATGAATGACATTGTCCCTTATGGTTTTACAGTGAGTTTGCTCTGCTAGTTAGCGTGTGGAACGTCATGACGTTTCACACACCATGCAAGCTCTTCATGTAGCCCGATCAACTGTTAAAGTTGATCGGGCTTTTTTATTTCCCTTTTACCGACCGCCACGCCTCTGTTGTCGGGTCAACAATTGTCAACCCTCCATCAACTCGCACAATCTCCCCAGTCATAAAAGATGCGAGGGGCGAAGCCAAAAACAAAGCGACTGTCGCAACCTCATCCGGCCGACCCATACGGCCGAGCAAAGACGTTTGGGTCGCCCATGCCGCTTGGTCCGCGTCTTCTGCATCAGGCAACGTATTGGCCGTTTGAATCCAGCCTGGGGAAATCGCATTCACCCGAATGCCCAACGGGGCGAACTCAACCGCCATGCTGCGGGTCAGCCCTTCAGCCCCCGCCTTCATCGTACCGTACAGTCCATAGTTGCCGTGAATGCTAGCGGTCGAGGTGATGTTGATGATTGATCCGCCCAGTCCGTTTTCACTCATCAGCTCCACCCCAAACGTTCCCATCAGATAAGCGCTTTTCAGGTTGCTGCATGCCATCGTTTCCCAACGTTCTTCCACGTCTTGACGCGTTTGCCCCTCGTCGTAAACTTTGACGCTGCCGCCACGGGATTCACCCGCTCCCGCACAATTGATGAGTATGTTTAGCTGAGAATATTTCTGCTTAAACTCAGCATAAAACACCTCAACTTGTTCAGCGTTGGCTAAATCAGCTGAATAAAACTCGCAGCCGTAGCCGTGGTCGGCCAAAAGCTGCACGCTCTCAGCTCCTTTGGTTTTATTCCGGCCGATGAGGACAACCTGCCCGCCCGCCTTTGCAAATGCCAAGGCGATTGCCCGGCCGATACCGCCGTTACCGCCGGTGATGATGATGGTTTGGTTTTGGAAATTAAAGTTCATTTTTTATGCGGCGGGATAGCGAAGCAGCGAGGTAGCGGGGTTACAGCTTGCGCAACCTCATCCTTCGCTACTTTGCAACTTCGCAAACCCCGCTCCTAGATCAAATTAATGTCCCCGTGCAATTTATTCCGCAGCTGACGCCAGCGACTGTAAAACTCATCGCTGCCGATGTGAGTTAGGCGCACGTGCCGATTGCCATTAAAGCCGGTGCGGGCGTGCATCACCCGAGCATTGTCAAACAGCAACGCCTGTCCAGATTCAAGCAGATGGTGCATGTGATATTTCGGGTCGTAGGTCATTTCAAGAATTTTGGTAAGCGCCGCATAAGTCTCTTCCATCAGTGCAGGTGGCAAATCGATAGGGCCCATCGTTCTTTCATTGAGCCGAAATTGGGACAGTTGACCAAAGTAATCGTGGGTCAGCACCGGATGTTCGGCCCGTAGTCCCACCCCTTCTATAAAACGGCGGTGGGGAATCGGCACGGTACTGAGCAGTTCGTATGCGGCCGGGTCTTCGACCTTCAAGTCTTCAGCGATCTTAAACCCATCTGTCATCACTGAAACCCCACCCCGATCTTCGCTCGCCTGAATCGTGTGGAAAATCATGATCCCAGGAGGGGGTTCGCGGAAGTTTTCGTCGGTGTGCGGCCGGAGTGGCACCGGCGCATTGGCGATAATCGTCGGGTTTGGGGTCGATTTGATTTCAAAGATTCGGCCGTAGTGCGTTTCACGGACAAAGCCAAACAAAGCGGCCAGTTCCTCAGTCGCCTCAATTTTGGCAGGGACATTGTCAACCATACAAATGCCGTGGGTGCGTACTGCATCAAATAGCTTAAGCTTTTCAGCTTCATCGTCTTGCGCTTTGATGTAGTCAATCGAGGGAACGTTTCCCTGCATTTCGGCTGCTGTCCATGTTTGAGGCTGATGGCGACGTGCGGTCCGTGCTTCGGCCGATGAATAGCAGTGTGCTCGTAGCCACGACGGATCATACCGGGTGACATGCCCATCATGCCCCCACTCTAACTGAACCAGCCCATCCTGAACGCTGGCCTCAACGCCCAAATTCTGCGGGATATCTTTTAACTCATAAAACCGGCTGCCACCACTGTGGTCACCACACTCATCGCAGCTACAGTTGTCCCGTAGCCAAACGCTATGGAATTCAGAATGATGTCCGTCAGCCCAATCGATCTTGACAATTCGATCTTCGGCCGTGATCGTTTGCACGCTGTCAGCCGGTGCTTTGCTCCCTCTTAAAACATGTGATGCTTGCATTTTTATCTCCTTTAAATGATGCAATTCTCTGCTCTTTATAACTTCGCCGAAATACGACGACCCACTTCAACAACCAGCTCCGCCATTTTTTGCTCCTGGCCTGGTTGTGGAAAACGAAATGATGGCCCCCCTAACGAAACCGATCCAACGAGTTCAGCGTCACGGCCGAAAATCGGCCCAGCGACCCCGATCAGTCCCGCTTCGGTCTGTTCATGGGTCCATGCATAGCCTGCCTCACGGATTGCTTGAACATAGGCACGAATTTGATTCGGGTCTGTTACAGTTTTAGGGGTAAATGCTTTGAGTGGTTTAGCCAGATATCGATCCAATTCCTCCGGCGTTAGCCACGCCAAAAAAACCTTGCCGGGTGCGGTTGTGTGAATGGGTAAAGATTGCCCCACCCAATCTCGCAACTGGATATTGTGTTGACTGTTAACCTGATCGAGGTAGTAGACATCGTCGCCGGCCGAAGTACACAAATAGACGGTTTCCCCCGTTTCGGCCGCTAGCCATTCAATATCTGGTCGAGCAATCTCTTTTAGATTGTTGATCTTCAGCTGACCCAGCAAGCGCGCCGTTGGTCCGATAGCATATTGCCGGCTACCGTTTTGTTCCCCGCTAATTTGAACAACCGCCCCCACTTCTTCCAACGTACCCAAAATACGGATAACCGTTGTTCGTGGCAAGCCAATCTGCTCAGCGATGACGGCCGCGCGGGCTGGCCCACTCCCACGATCTATTGTTTTTAATATCTCAAACGCCCGTTGAATCGATTGAATACTCATGCTTGTCCGTATCGTGAACATCTCGTTCGTTCAGCGAACATAAATTGGAGCACTATTTTTATAGATTGTCAAACAGACGTTCTTAGCAAGCTCAAGCATGGTATAAATTGATTAAAAATATCAGAGGTAAAAAGAATGAGTGATGAAAGTTTAAGAGAAGACCAATTCAAGCTTTATGATTTAACGATTTTAGTTGAAGCAATAGAAGGGAACTGCACTTGCAATATGGAAATAGGCGATAGCTTTCATCTAAAAGGTGGCAAAATCTCGATTCCAGAAACCGATAATCAAAAAGACTTTTGCCTATACGCACTTCAGGCTGCCATCCCGCTATTACCAGCCAAACAACGCCACAATCACCCGGCCGACTGGATGGAAACAGACAGCAGAGTCGTTTGCCCCGACCCCGCATGTCGCCTCATCATGCGCATTGACCGTGACGGCAGCCGGGTACTCAATCATGATGATGTAAGCCCCATTCCTTGGGAAAAGAAATAGAGTTGGAAAAACAGGGTAGAGGGGGCATTAACCTCCCCAATTGCCATCATTTTTTACCAGCCAAATTTAAGCCGATATTACAGCGACCCTTTTTTCTTTTTTGCAAAAATCCGTAGAACTACCCATATACGCTTATGTCTCAATTTATAAAATTAAGTACATCCTTATTCATGGTTGGCGCAATATTTAAATTTTGACTTGAGACAAACGAGTTGATTCAGAAATAGCCTTTGCCCAACATCAAAACAAATATCGCAACACATTATGCAAAAAGTCATGTACGCCGACTGCGACACTCCACAATCTTTTGAATCCCCTCTGCCAGTTGTTCTACAGAAACAAAGAGAAGATCAATTGAGTTCAACCCCTCACTCAAAAAAGAAAGCGCGGCCGATTGAACATACACGGATCTGGGTTGTCAACGGCAGCACAAACACACAGGCCAAAAGTGACGTTGCCGCCGAGCCGATAGCCTAAAACTCCGCAGAATTGCAGATAAACAAAAAAGAGTCGAGATAAAGAGGGAATTAACCCGCCTGCCATCTACCCTTGTTGTGTTTCGGCGACCATTTGCGCCATCGCATTTTGCAAAATGCCCATTGGCACCCCGTTGCAGATAAACGTAAAGCCTTGCTGCCGCAGTTTGGCACCATCCCCAATCACCCACATTTTTTTACCCGCCGCATGGGCAGCCGCCTGTATCTGCTTATTGGCGGCCGTCACCTCAGGTCCGGCCGTTTGCCCACCTACCCCCAAATCAAATGACAGGTCATAAGGGCCGTGAGCCATATAAGTCGTCATTTCATGCGCTGCAATCGCGGCCGCATTGTCGATACCAACCTGCGTTTCGATCTGAGGCATCACGATAAAATCTGTCTCGACATTTTGTTGCCAATCAGCAAGCGTCCCATCGCTGATCCAACCATTTCCCCGGCCGCCCGGCCGTCTTTGTCCACGCGGAGGTAGCCACATACCATCACGCACCTTATCAAGGTCGGCCGTAGACTGCACCGTTGGCAGCAGAAATCCACATGGCCCCAGATCCATCGCTTTGCGAATGGTGCTTATCTCATGATCAACCGGCCGGATCAGCACAGGAAAGTCGATCAAACGGCCAAGTGCGCACGCTTCTGCGACCACATCACTGTTTGGTGATCCATGCTCCATATCGATGATTAGGTAATCCATCCCCGCGTTTTTACTAATCTCGATCAGTTGCAACCACATGTGATCCATTGCCAACAGCCCCGTCACCACATCCCCTCGATTCACCTTCTCGCGCAACACTCTCGCAGCTTTCATCACATCCTCCATTTTTGATCATTAGTTTGTTTAAAAATGTATCTTCCGCCAACTTCGACCCTATCGCAAACTACAGCTTGATAAGACGGTGTGTCGCTTTTCTAAAACAGGTTCAATCCCGCTTGCAGCAAAATGACTCTGACCATCGTCATCTTGTCGCACGGGCATCAGTTTTCTAGATCAATGGGCCAGCAACTTGGCTTTACCCACCATTTTGGTTTTATTCAGTTTAGGCATATTATTTGCCGCAATATCTAAAACAACAGACCAGCAAGCAATCTGCTTCGCTAGCCCGTGGGCAGTTAAAAATCATGTCTTTAGCAAACGTTCCTAAACGCATCAACATTGTTCAGATAGCCATCGTCATCATCATTATCAGTGTTGGAATACGCCAAAGTTTCGGCATTTTTCTTAAGCCCCTCGTCGCTGATCTTGATATTAGTCGTGAAACATTCAGCCTAGCAATCGCCATCCAGCAGCTCATTTATGGCTTTCCGCTCGTTGGTATTTTGGCCGACCGTTACGGCTCGCGCTGGGTCGCTATAGGTGGTGGGCTGCTTTATTGTGTCGCGATTTTTTGGTTTGCATTAGACCCGAGCGTGTTTACCCTTTTTACTTCATTTGGCGTCTTAATTGGTATTGCGTTGAGTGCCACCACGTATGTTGTCGCGTTGGGTGCTGTCGCCAAAATCGTCCCACCTGAACGGCGCAGTACCGCTTTTGGCCTCGTTACGGCCGCAGGGTCGTTTGGCATGTTCGCTATTGTGTTTGGCATGGAGCAACTACGTACAATTTTAGGCTGGCAAACTACATTTATGGTGATGGGGGGGATGGTCCTGATCATCGTGCTGGTTGCAACCCAATTTCCAGGTTCAGACAAAAAAGAACCAAAATCAACCGATCCGGCTCAACGCAATGAACAAGAGCAAGGTACGCTGCTTCCCGTTTTACGCAAAGCAGGGAAAAGCGGGAGCTACTGGCTATTATTCGCTGGGTTCTTCACGTGTGGCTTCCATGTTGCATTTGTCAGTACCCATCTACCCGCTTACGTGGTCGATAAGGGGATTGCTGCCAGCACCGGTGCGCTCGCACTGTCATTGATAGGGCTTTTCAATATGATCGGTTCGCCTTTATCTGGCTGGCTAGGGGACCACTATAGCAAGAAGCATTTACTGAGTGGCATCTACTTCGGCCGGGCGATTGTGTTTGCTGCATTCATCATGCTGCCGCTTACTAACACGTCTGCATTGGTTTTTGGCGCCGTTTTTGGCCTGCTCTATCTGGCAACCGTTCCCCTTACGAGTGGGCTAGTTGCCCAAATTTTTGGTACACGTTACATGTCAACCCTTTATGGATTTGTCTTTTTTGGGCACCAGCTCGGATCATTTTTAGGAGTATGGCTAGGCGGCCGGTTTTTTGATACCCAAGGCAGCTATATGCCGGTCTGGGTCATGGGCATTGTGCTCGCAGTTGCGGCCGCACTTATCCATTTGCCCATCTCTAATCAGCCAATTATTACGGATGAAATACAGCCGATGGCGGCCGATTAAATCGACAGATCCCATTTGATGCAGGGCAGGGGTTCTATGCTAAATTTAGATTTAGCACGACTGGGGAAGAGAAAATGGTTACAAGCCCAGCTTGCACAAACACCACAACCGACTGACTCTTTTTCGCAATTTACAATTCAGACCGAATCGCCCACAGGTCGGGCCACATCGGTCGTAATGTGGACTCCAAATATTTAACCCCGGCCGAACCGCCGGTCCCCATCTTCGCCCCAATCGTACGGGCCACCATTTTTACATGACGATAACGCCACTCCTGCAACCCTTCATCTAAGTCAACCAAGCGTTCGCACAAACGGCTGATCCAAACGTCATTGCGATACACATCCAACAAAACTTGCTGTAGTTCAGCAGATTCTTTGATTGGGGTCGTCACGTCTCGGTTTAAAAGCGAGTCGGGCACAGCATAATCATTAGCTTTCAAATAGCCCAAAAACGTATCCCACAAAGATGGAGCATTAAATCGGTCTATTAGCTGATCCCGGCCGTGTAAGCCCGCTGGAAAATGGTCGATCATCGACTGCCGTTTGTAGCCTAATGCAAACTCCAATTCGCGAAACTGCACCGACTGGAAGCCGCTGGAATTATCGAGAAAAGAACGAAATGAGTTGAACTGCAACGGGGTCATCGTTTCAAGAATATCAATCTGCCCCACCACCGTTTTCAAAATCGTCAAAATGCGCCGCATCGTTGCCAAGGCTGGCGACAAATCATTGGCGATCAAAAGGGCGTTTACCCGATCAATCTCATGCAGAACCTGCTTGAACCATAGTTCGTAGACCTGATGAATTATGATAAAGAGCATTTCATCATGCTCAAAGCTATTGCCATCGGGTCCAACTGATTTCGGCTGTTGGGCGGTCAGAATCTGATCAACTTTCAGATACGACACGTAGTTAAGAGAAGAATTTTCGTCCATGATTTCTACCGTTTCCCGATCAAGTCTCGCGCAATCACAATCCGTTGCACGTGGGATGAACCTTCGTAAATTTGTAGCCCCTTAATGTCACGGTAAAGCCGTTCAACCGGATACTCACTGCTGTACCCACGGCCGCCGTGGATCAGCACTGCATCGGCCGCCGCTTTGCACGCCATCTCTGTAGCAAACAACTTCGCCGTTGACGTTGCACGAGTCGTTGGCTGACCCTTTTGCTTCATATCAGCCGCTTTGTACACGAGCAAGCGTGCCGCTTCGATATCGGCCGACATATCAGCGATATTCGCCTGGATCATCTGAAAATCACCGATCCGTTTGCCAAACTGCTCACGTTTGCGGGCAAAATCTAAGGATGCGTCTAAACAGGCCTGAGCGATACCTACGGCTCCGGCCGCAACCCCTAATCGGCCATGATCGAGCGCACTCATTCCCACTTTAAACCCTTCCCCCACATCGCCTAAAAGGTTTTCTTTTGGCACCCGCAGTTCATCAAAGGTGATAAACGCATGGTCAGACGACCGGTGACCCAGCTCTTGACCACCCATCGGCCGGGGATTGAAGCCGTCCCACGCTGTTTCAACGATGAAACAACAAATGCCACCATGCCGTTTGCTCCGATCAACAGAGGCAAAGACCAAGGCGATGTCAGCGATTCCCCCATTTGTGATCCAATGTTTGGTGCCATTCAGCACATATGAATCCCCTTCATCACGAGCGGTTGATTCCATGCTGGCAACATCTGATCCAGCGTTCGGTTCAGTCAGACAATAACATCCGATCTTTGAGCCATTGGCAAGCTGAGGCAAGTATTTTTGCTTTTGCGCCTCGGTCCCCCAATCATTAATGGTGAGCGACACAAGGCTGGCATGTACGGCCAAAAAGCCACGGACTGACGAGTCTGCCCGCCCTAGCTCTTCTGAGATAAGGGTAAAGCTGGGGTAGTCCATTTCAGAGCCACCATAGTCGGCCGAAATCGTAGCGGCTAAAAAGCCAAGTTCGCCCATCCGCTTAACCAGATGCATCGGAAACTCGCCGCTTTCATCCGTTTCACGCGCGATGGGAGCGACCTCTTCTTGGGCGAAGGTACGGACTTTTTGTTGGACCGCTTGTTGCCGTGGAGTTAGTTCAAAGTTCATAATTTAGTTATCCAACTTATACCAATAGATTCCATCATTTTAATAAAACCTATTCCTCATTACGTTTCCGGCGAGCATGTTCAACGATGTTTTCTAACATCATTTTCGTAGTTGGGTCTTGAGTCGTTGGAGACCTTCCTGCATTAAATAAATTCCAATGCTCAACAAAAGATTTTATTGCTCTACTCGAAACATCAAGACTCAAAATTGTTATAGTTTTTGACCACGGAACTCCTTTGCCGAAAGGGTAACGCTGATCAATCCATTCTTGAAAAGAATCTAACCTTTCAACCTCAGTATCCTCTAATCCTCCCTTATCTTTACAGGCCCATTTATATCCCATCAAATAAGACCATAAGGTTGCCAAGTTCCCGTTATTCCCAAGATAAAGCCTATACCCCTCCTCAAGATTCAGCACCACTTCATCTAAGCTACGTGGTTGTGTAATAACCTGAATTTTATAAGCAGAAGTATCATACGACTTAGAATTAAGGTTAACAGGAACATCGACTAATGGGCATTCCTCTTCGGCTCGTTTCAAAAGCTCTTGATATTTTCTGATAGCCTCTTCGTCTGTTCGACTGCTCATACTTGCAAGGTTTTCAATAGTCAACCAATTAAACGCGTTCAAACGACTACGATGTTCAGGCGTAGTTTCAACTTGTGCTTCCAACCAAATATTTAACTGTTTATTTGTGTATGAAGGCAGGGGCATCTTCTCTTTATTGATATTGAGGCTGAATCGATACCCATCCTCATATCTACGAAGACATCTGAGAGTATATTCCGCCAAGTGATGTTCCCAAGAGCTGATCGCCCTTTCAATTAAAGCTATTGATTTCATTAAAGTAACTCTGGTCAGTCTCGATTTTAATTCGAGCCTGATCTTCAAAAGAAATTAATCCAAATACGCGATCCCTTCAATCTCAACCAGATTATGGTCTTGGTAAAAGCCGGTAATTTCAAACAACGCCGTCACCGGATAATATTTGCCAAAATATTGCCGATGCGTGATTGAAAGCTCTTTCAAGTGTGCTTTGTATAAAGCCGCATCGCTGACATAAATGTTCATTTTGACGATGTTCTGCAACGTACCGCCAGCTTCTACACAGACAGCCTGTAAATTCTTGATAACCTGCTCATATTGCCCAACGATGTCGCCATGACAAACGATATTGCCTTCAGCGTCGCCAGCATCTTGGCCAGCCAAAAACAGCGTTTGGCCGCCAGAGCATAAAATGCCGTGGTTAAATCCGCGCGGGGGAGCCAGTTCGGGGGGAGTAATTATTTTTCTCATTTTCAGTTTTCAGTTTTCAGTTCGTAAACTAAAATCTATCTTCCTATCCATTTCGGATCAGTTTTATCTTTAAACGCTTCGTAGAAAATGCGGTGATCTTCACCCATCATCAGCAACGTTTGAGCCTGTGCCTCTTGCTCGATGGCGCTGACGAGGTCCATGTTCCACTCGTTGTT
>JBGCDP010000377.1:0-23615 GCA_045105475.1 Anaerolineae bacterium | reverse complement strand
ACAACATGCTCCGGCTTGCCGGTAAACATTGCACGTAATTCAGGATTTTGAGTCGCGACTCCAACCGGGCAGGTGTTGAGCTGGCAAACGCGCATCATAATGCAGCCTAACGAAACGAGGGGTGCGGTAGAAAATCCAAACTCTTCTGCCCCCAAAAGAGCAGCAATCACCACATCACGGCCGGTTTTCATCTGCCCATCTGCTTCAAGCACAACGCGTGAGCGCAAGCCGTTGCGCAATAGGGTCTGATTGGCTTCTGCCAGTCCTAACTCCCATGGCAACCCAGCATGTTTTAAGCTGGTTAGCGGGCTGGCACCTGTGCCTCCGTCGCTACCTGAGATTAAGATCACGTCCGCCTTGGCTTTCGCAACCCCGGCCGCAATCGTTCCCACACCTACTTCTGAAACAAGCTTCACGTTGATACGTGCCCTTGGGTTGGCGCTTTTTAGGTCAAAAATGAGTTGGGCTAGGTCTTCAATTGAATAAATATCGTGATGTGGAGGCGGTGAAATCAGACCGACACCTGGGGTTGAGTATCGCACTTTGGCGATCCAAGGATAAACCTTGTGGCCGGGCAACTGTCCGCCTTCACCGGGTTTAGCACCCTGTGCCATTTTAATCTGGATTTCGTCTGCATTGACCAAATAGTTACTGGTGACGCCAAACCGGCCGCTGGCGACCTGTTTGATCGAACTACGTCGATTGTCTTTTAGCCGCTCAGGGTCTTCGCCACCTTCCCCGGTGTTAGACCTGCCGCCAATCTGATTCATGGCGATGGCGAGTGCCTCATGCACTTCGGCCGAAATCGACCCATAGCTCATTGCACCAGTTTTGAATCGTTTGCAAATTTCTTCAACCGATTCGACCTCGGAGAGCGGAATCGATTTGGTGTCTGGTTTGATTTGCAGTGCGCCTCGCAACGTTGCCATCTTTGTTTTATGGTTATTAACATCGTCGCTATAGCGTTTGAACTTCCCATAGCCAACTTTGGGATCTTCTGAGCGAACCGCATCTTGGAGTGCATGGACCGTTGTTGGGTTGAATAAATGGAACTCTCCATCATGGCGCCACTGATACCGGCCGCCGACCGGCAGCTGATGCCCGTTTGCTGGGCGGTCTGGGAACGCCATACGATGGCGTTTTTCAACTTCTTGGGCGATTCCAAACAGGTCGATGCCACCGATCCGGCTATCTGTTCCACAGAAATATTTATCGACGACGCTTTTTGCTACCCCTAACGCCTCAAAAATCTGAGCACCGTGGTAGCTCTGGATCGTTGAAATGCCCATCTTTGATAGAACTTTTACGATCCCTTTCACAATCCCCTTGATGTATTTGGCAGAGGCATCTTCATAGGATATGTCTGTCAAAATCCCTTTTTCAATCATTTGATTGATCGATTCAAGAGCCAAGTAGGGGTTGATAGCAGAAACGCCATAGCCAATTAATGTCGCATAATGGTGTACTTCGCGCGGGTCGCCTGATTCAAGGATGATACTTGTCTGGCCACGTAGCCCTTCTTTTACCAAATGGTGGTGCAGACCAGATGCGGCCAGTAGGGATGGGATGGCTGCCAATTTCGCATTTACTTTGCGATCCGACAAAATCAGAATCGTTGCCCCCTCACGGACCGCTTCTTCACCTTCTTCAAATAGCTCTTCGAGTACATCTTCAAGCGTGGTACCGCCACCACGGACATCATAAAGCAGGGAAAGCGTTACTACTTTAAACCCTTCTTTTTTCATGTACCGGATTTTAGATAGTTCTTCGTTCGTTAGGAGTGGGTGGGGGAGCTTGAGCAGCTTTGCATTTTCTGGTCGGGGGTCCAAAATGTTTGGCTCTTTGCCGGTGAAAACAGTTGAATCGGTGACAAGCTCTTCCCGGATCGCATCGATAGGTGGATTGGTAACTTGAGCAAATAGCTGTTTGAAGTAGTTGAAGAGCGGTTGGGCATGGTCAGATAAAACGGCCGGGGGCGTGTCATCTCCCATTGAGCCCAGGTTTTCTTTACCGCTGCCTGCCATTGGCGCCATGATGATTCGTAGGTCTTCAAACGTATAGCCAAAAAACTGCTGACGTTGGGTTACATCGGCCGCATTTGTGGGGCGGATCGGTTCCACATCGTCTAGATCTTTTAAATAGATAAGGTTTTCATCGAGCCATTTTTGATACGGCTGTGCATTGGCTAAGCCACTTTTGATCTCATCATCACTGATAATGCGCCCTTGCTTGGTATCAACGAGCAACATGCGGCCGGGGCGTAGACGCCCTTTTTCTATCACATCTTCAGGGTGTACATCCATGACGCCGACTTCGGAAGCGAGCACAATAATGTCATCTTTGGTGACATAGTAGCGTGACGGCCGTAATCCGTTCCGATCAAGCACCGCACCGACAACTTCGCCATCTGTAAAACCGATGCTGGCCGGGCCGTCCCACGGCTCCATCATGCAGCTGTGGTACTCGTAGAACGCCCGTTTTTCGGGGCTCATATTTTTATGTTTTTGCCACGGCTCCGGTACTGTCATCATTACTGCATGTGGCAGCGAATAGCCTGACAAATAGAGAAACTCTAAAGCATTGTCATATTGGCCTGAGTCAGAGGTGTCCGGATCGATCAAGGGTAAGATGCGCTCAATATCGTCGCCAAATTGATCGGCCGACATCGTCCCTTTGCGTGTATTCATCCAGTTCGCATTCCCCTTAATCGTATTGATTTCACCGTTGTGAATGAGATAGCGATAAGGATGTGCGCGGTCCCAACTGGGGAACGTATTGGTTGAAAAACGAGAGTGGACCACCGCAATGGCAGATGCTAGTAAGGGATTATTAAGGTCCTTAAAATAAGATTTAACTTGGGTTGATAAAAACATCCCCTTATAAATCACTTTGCGGCATGAAAGGCTTGGAATGTAAAAGTCAGCCCCTTTGCCCGGCATGTTGTCGCGAATATGAATTTCAGCCAATCTACGGATAACAAAAAGCTTGCGTTCAAACGCCAACTCATCGCTACGAGGCAGCTTTTCCTTTTTGATAATGACCTGCTCAATCACAGGTTCTGCATTTTTGGCTGTATTTCCTAAATCTGAATTGTCGACTGGTAAGACCCGCCACCCCAAAACTGTTTGCCCCTCATTCTCTACAATCTGCTCAAACTGCTGTCGGCACCGCTGTCGCTGTTGAGCATCTTGCGGCATGAAAACCATGCCAACCCCATAGTCACCCAATGCCGGTAGGTCAACATCTTGCTGTTGAAATTCATGAACGAGAAAGTTGTGTGGTATTTGAATGAGTAAACCAGCTCCATCCCCAGAATTGGCTTCTGCACCGGTGGCTCCACGATGCTCCATATTTTCAAGAACCTGAAGTGCTTGCTGCACAATCTCGTGTGATTGTTGCCCTTTTATATGAACAACAAATCCCATACCGCACGCATCGTGTTCATACGATGCTCGGTACAATCCCCTTTCTCCCCTGTCATCATCTCTATGATGAACATCTTTATGTCGCTGTCTCAACATAAAAATCTCCTCCAGATTTCTTAGTTTTTTATTTTTAAATAATCTAATTATTCGCTTATCGGCACTCTTTTTGCTTAATTGGTCTGCAAATCTTGAATCAAAGTTGCTAAAACAGGCTTTTGGATCTTTTGCCAAATGCCAACCTGCTTTATTTGGTTGAAGATAGTGGTAGTGAGCCGACGGATAGCTTTTTTGCATTTGCTATGCAAATGACAAAAATGCGAGCATAGCATTGTATGACAAGTATGAATGCTAAACCTCGTTTAATTTGTACATAAATTCACAAACATCATTTATGTGTTTTTCACAATTGACCTTTTTTGTGGCTGGCTGTAAATTCGAATACACAATCTTTGCTGGAAACACAGATTGGGTGTGACAACAGAATATTCTCTCGAAAGCCATGACGCTTTCTTTGTACAAATTCCTCCTAACTTGTGCAAAGAAGGCGTTTTTTGTTTTCGGGGAATATTCTGCACGCATATTCAATAAACCTCTTGACCCCCACAGAGAGAAATCAGTTATCAAATCAAAAGGAAGAAAAAGAATTATGTTTTCAAATAAATTACGCGTTGCTCGAATGATGGTCAGCGGCTTGATCATTGCTATGACTTTCGGTTATGCCGGAGCCGCATTTGCTCAAGACGGATTTGGCGAATTTTCAAATGTTGAGGTTGCCTTTGCAATTGACAACTTTGTCATGTTTATCTGCGCAATTCTAGTCTTGTTTATGCAAGCAGGGTTTGCGATGGTGGAAGCTGGATTCAACGGCGGAAAGAACACAATCAATATTTTGTTCAAGAATTTGATGGATATGAGCTTAGGCGGCTTACTCTACTTCCTCGTTGGGTATGGCATTATGTATCCGGGTGAGTTCAATGGAATTTTGGGTTTTGCTGGTATCGGCGTTGATCAGTCGGCCGGGCTTGCTGAAGCGGTAGCTGGTGAATACTTACCTTTACCTCAAATTGATTTCTTATTCCAAGTGGCGTTTGCTGCAACGGCAGCAACCATCGTCTCTGGTGCAGTTGCTGGTCGCATGCAGTTTCGAGCTTATCTTGTTTATAGTGCCATTCTCACTGCGCTGATCTACCCGATTGCAGGTGCATGGAAATGGGGCGGTGGCTTCTTAGACGTACTAGGATTCTATGACTTTGCTGGATCATTGATTGTTCATGCAGTCGGTGGATTTGGTGCTTTGGCAGGGGCGCTGGTTCTTGGACCGCGTATCGGCCGCTTTAACAAAGATGGCACAGCAAATGCGATGCCGGGCCATAACATTACCGTTGCGACATTGGGCGTATTTATTCTCTTGATCGGATGGTTTGGTTTTAACCCTGGATCAGTTTTGGCAATGACGGGTGAAAGTAGCACCATTGCTGTGGTATTGACGGCCGTTAACACATTCTTAGCCGCTTGTGCTGGTGCTGTCGGAGCAATGATTCTTAGCTATTTTGTTAACAAAGGAAAACCTGACCTATCGATTTCACTCAATGGGTTGCTGGCTGGTTTGGTTGGTATTACCGCTAACGCAGACGGTGTGACCAATCTTTCTGCAATTGCGATCGGCTTTATTGCTGGATTGATTGTTGTTGGTGGTATGGTCTTGTTAGAAAAGCTACAGATCGACGACCCCGTTGGTGCATTTCCAGTTCACGGTTTATGTGGCATCTGGGGTGGTTTAGCGACTGCGATCTTTGGTCATCCAGGTACGGCCGGACTTGGTGTTCAAGTTGTTGGATCGTTGGTTTATTGCAGTTGGGCGTTTATTACCATGTTTGGTGTTTTCTACGCACTGAAACTTGCTGGAATCCTGAGAGTGTCTAAAGAAGAAGAACTTGAAGGATTGGATATGGCTGAACATTCAGGTGTTAGCTATCCAGAATTTGGATCCACAACTGCGTTTCCAGCGGGGGACTAACGCTTATGCTTTCAGGCCTGCCGGGTTTCCTAATCTGGCAGGCCTCTTTGTTCGTTTAACTGGATATGACTTTAACCGCATTACTCCTGTTTGCCGCTACTGAATTCTTTTTGTCTCTTTCACCTGGACCAGCTGTATTTCTGGTTGTGTCCCAAGGACTTCAAAGAGGAAAAGGAGCCAGTTTTCTTGGCGCATTGGGGATCTTGTCTGGAAACGCAATTTACTTTGGACTGTCTTCGGTCGGAGTTGGGACGATATTGCTAGCCTCAGAGCTAGCCTTCCTAACGATAAAGTGGGTGGGTGCGGTTTATCTGGGATATTTGGGTGTTCGGCTGATTTATGATTCGATATTTGTTCCAACCGCAGATGTTGAAAAGGCTCTGCCAGAAGTGCAAAAGTTGACCATGTTTCGTCAAGGCTTAACGATGCAGTTGGCTAATCCTCAGGCGATTTTGTTTTTCGTCGCGATTTTGCCCCAATTTGTATCTGTAGAATCAGCTCCGGTCAGGCAACTTTTAATTTTAGGTGTCATCTCAATTCTGCTCGAGTTCCCAATTTTGTTGGGATACGGTTGGTTAGCAGATAAAAGTGGAAAAATACTAAAAGAGAGTCGATTTTTTAAATGGTTAGACCGCCTAGCGGGCGTCTTTCTTATTGGAGCCGGGTTAAAGCTCGCTCTCTTTAATCAAGAATAAAAACTATTATGAACGTAACATTTCAAAAAAATGATGTGGGGTCATCAACGCACACTGCCATTTTAGATGTGAGTGATGAAACGGTTCACCCCCAAAGAGTGCACCATGTGCCGGTTTTTAAAAACCCCACCGAAAGCGGTTATTTTGCCGATGTATGTGGCTTTCGAACGAAGGCTAAAGAGGTTGAAGGGTTAGCTAAGCCGATTCTTGAACTGTCTGACGGCTTAATTAACATGGCTCGTTTTCCGCGCCATGTGTTTGTTGCCCGCCGGGCCAAACGGGTTTATCCGATTTATACCATCGGGAATGAAGTGGTTGTAACGACCCCCGGTGGCCCTGTGTTTCAGCATGTTGAGCTGGCAAAAGTTCGGGAGTACTTAACTGATTATTTGCACGAAGCTGAAATCCTTGGTGAAAAAGGGGTCAGTGATAAATTGCATGTTCGTGGAACAAGTTTAAACACATTGCAACTGCGTCGGCCGGTCTTATACCTAAAGAAACGTAAAGTCAATGAAGAAGAATTTTGGGCACCCGTTTTTGAAACAGAACAGCAGGATGGGCTTTACACCTATGCTGCCAGCGAGCGACGTGAAGTTAAAAGCGAATATGGCGGTAAAGGTGTTCTGGTCCTAACACGTATTGTGGCTGAAGCGTTGAAGACAGAGAAGCGGCTAAACGATATTTATGATCTGAGACCTGATCGTTTACAACCAGATTTCTGGGAAATGCTTAAACCTAATTTGACGTCTGCAGGCACCAAAGAAATCAGTAGCAAGTCGGTAGAGCTATATACGAGTGATGCGATGCACATCGGAGTTGAATATCGCGATGAAGAAGATCGATATGGTTTGTTTCTAAGCGATTCTGCGCAAGGCTTAGAAGAGCGAATTATGGCCGACTTTAAACGTCGCTCAATTTAAGGTTACACACAAAAAGAAGTTTTATGGAGACTATAAACTTTGCACAAAAAGTTAGTTCAAAACTTTGTGCAAAGTTTTTGCAACAGCTATTGCTCGTCAATGTGACTGTCTCTATAATCTTTTGCTGTGTGAAATTTCTGTTTCACAATCAAAAAAATATTTTTGAGACCATGACGTCTAACCAAGAGATCTTTTGCTATCTCTCGGCTAGGCGTCTTTTTATTTAAATTTTAATCAAGAGAGAATAGGAGAAGTTACCTCATGAGTGGAAACGCAGCCCGATTGAATGCTATTTCTATGATAGCAGACTATCAATTACCAGAGCCGATTGGCTACGATGAAATCCCAAGCGGCGATTTATTTGCCATTAATGCTTTCACCTTCGATAAAATGAAGGAAAGATTGCCGAAAGCTGCCTATAAAAAGCTGATGCGCACGGTACAACACGGTGAGCAGTTTGGCCCACGTACGGCCGATGCTGTTGCAACAGCGATGAAAACTTGGGCGATGGAGCGGGGAGCAACTCACTTTGGCCATATCTTTTATCCACTAACCGGATATACGGCCGAAAAGAATGACGCTTTTTTTGACCCAGATGGCATGGGTGGCATCATCTCTGAATTCACCGGTGCATCTCTGATGCAGCAAGAGCCTGACGGTTCTAGTTTTCCGTCTGGTGGGATTCGTCAAACACATGAAGCGCGTGGCTATACCCAGTGGGATGTAACCAGTCCAGCGTATTTGGTTGAAAATCAGAATGGATTGACCCTAACCATCCCATCAGCATTTGTTTCATGGTCTGGGATGGCTACGGATAAGAAAACGCCTTTGTTACGTTCAATGAAAGCGTTGAATACGCAGGCGCAACGGGTGCTTAAAGCATTCGGTCATACTGACATCGGCTACGTTTCATCAACGGCCGGATGTGAGCAAGAATATTTCTTAGTTGACCGAAATTTCTATTTGGCTCGCCCTGACCTTTTGAATGCCGGCCGTACTCTATTTGGTGCAGCTTCTCCGAAAGGACAAGAGTTTGACGATCATTACTTTGGCGCTATCAACGAGCGTGTTCAAGCATTCATGTACGACTTTGAGCGTGAACTCTACAAAGTTGGTGTTCCAGTCAAAACCCGTCATAACGAAGTGGCTCCTGGTCAATATGAAGTAGCACCTGTATTTGAAACCGCTAATGCCGCCGCTGACCATCAGCAAATCCTGATGACTATCATTCAGCGCGTTGCACCGAAATATGGGTTTGCCTGTCTTATTCATGAAAAACCATTTGCAGGTATTAATGGTTCCGGTAAGCATGTGAACATGGCTTTGGGTAACTCAACTCAGGGTAACCTGCTTGAGCCTGGCGATACGCCGCATGAAAATGCTCAATTCTTAGTATTCTGTGCCGCATTTATCCGGGCCGTGCATTTGCATGCACCAATGTTGCGAGCTGCAATTGCATCTGCGAGCAATGACCATCGGTTGGGTGCGAATGAAGCGCCACCCGCTATCATCTCAATCTTCTTAGGTGATCAAATCAGTGATGTATTTGATCAAATCTTGAGCGATGGTGAAGCTCTGAAATCAAACCCAATTGGTGAGATGAACCTAGGTGCTGATATTTTGCCAAGCATGTTGATTCATGCTGGTGATCGAAACCGAACCAGCCCATTTGCTTTTACAGGCAATAAGTTCGAGTTTCGGGCTGTTGGTTCTAGTCAGTCTGTTTCAGGCGCTATTACAGTAATCAATACGATTTTGGCTGAATCTTTAGATTATTTTGCAACGCAACTTGAAGGCTCTAAAGATGTTAAGAAGGCTATCAACACGTTGTTAGCAGCGACGATGGAAAATCACCATCAAATCATCTTTAACGGGGACGGCTATTCTGAAGCATGGCATAAAGAAGCTGAAGCACGTGGCTTGCCTAACTTGCGCACCACGGCCGATGCTTTGCCCCATTACTTAGATGAATCTGCTGTTAAGATGTTTGAGAAATACGGCGTTTATAACAGCACTGAACTACATGCTGTTTACGAAGTTGCACTTGAGCAATACAACATGACGGTGAATGTTGAAGCGAATTTAGTACTTGAAATGGGTAAGACTCTGATCTACCCAGCAGCTCTGCGTTACCAAAGCGAGTTGGCTGCTGCGGCCGCTAATTTGTCTGCAGCTGGTATCGATCCAGATATCGATTTACTAAAAATGCTAACAGGTAAGATCGCTGAATTTAAAGCCGCTTTGGTTGCTTTAGATAAAGCTCACTCGCATGAAGCTGAAGATGCTGCGGCCGAATCTTTCCATAACAAGGATGTGGTTCTTCCTGCGATGTTGGCTGTCCGTGAAGCGGCTGATTTCTTGGAAGGGTACGTGGCTGATGACCTTTGGCCATTGCCAACCTATCAAGAAATGCTCTTCATACGCTAATAAGTTTAGGCTGAGGCCTAACGATTAGACTATAAAAAATTAAAGCCTCTGGTCCATTATTTGGATCAGGGGCTTTTTGTTATGAGCTAATCAAGCAGATTGTTTCTTAGCTCAGCTACCTTGTCTTTTGATAATTCACCTTCATTGACCAGATAATTTTCCACTCCGCCAAACCTTTTATCGATATGGTTGAGGGCATTTTCAAGCCATTCCGGATTGGCCAAAAACAGAGGTTTAAGCTGCTCTGGTGGAACCCCCAAACGACTAATGCTAGAGCCGCTCTTTTCCATAAAGTCTTCGTACATCTCATAAGATGCCAAGTTGCTTAAGGTATAGTCTGCAATTATGGTTTTTCTGGGCACGCCCAATAGAGTTAATAGCATTGCTGCTGTTAGTCCGGCTCGATCTTTGCCGGCCGTGCAGTGGAACATCGCTGGCAGGTTTTCGGGGTCAGCTAAGCGGCCGATAATGCCCGCAAATGCCTCTGCCCGTTCATCAACCATCCGTATATATCCAACGCCCAACTGGTCGCCTAGTGACGCTCTGTTAAATAATAGCTTGGGGAAAATGCCCGAAAGTTGATCATCCTTGTAGATAGGTGTGTGCAAATATGTTGCTCCATTTGGAACGCGATCAGGATTTTCGTTTAATTCTCGATTGCTACGTAAATCGCAGATAAGAGACAGTTTGATCTCGCTTAGCTGCTCAAGGCTTTCATCTGACGTATTGCCTAAATGGGCTGTGCGATAGACTTTGCCCCATCGTGTCATCCGGCCGTCAATCGTCTCATACCCACCCATGTCTCTTAAATTCAAAATACCGGGCAAGTGCCAAATTCGTGAGGCTGCATGTGTTTGGCTCCCATCCTTATGCTGAATCGTATAAAAATATCGATGGTTTAATATTGGATTGAGATGTACAAAACTTTGCTCACCCTGTAGGCTTGAGAGCTGTTGTAGATCTTCTTTACCAGAGTTCGTAGACACAAAAATCTTGATAGAACCTGACTTTTTCCAACTAACTTTGTAGTCACCGTTTGGAAGACCAACTACCTGTGCCTTACTTTCTGGCTCCTGCAAAAATGATAAAGGCTCTTCATCTAAGATTCCTCGTCCGCCCCTGACTACCATAAGCCTTAAAGTTATGAGTGCAATTGCGGTAATTGCCAGCACTGTGCCTATAATGTTCCAAATCATGTGGGCAGTTTATCAGCTACTTTAAAGATTTGCTGTTTATCTTTTGTTTCTGTATCTGTCGTTTAAGCTAAATTCAATTTACATTAAATTAAGAAACGATAGCATTTTGGCCACGTAGAGCTTTTTCATATGTTGATGACAGTATTATAACTTTTGATTTAAAATAACGCGGATATTTATTTTTAAAATTTTGCAGGAATAATAAAATGACACAAAAAGCCTTTTTCGAAGGAATGATTTTTGATGAAAATGAAAACTTGGTCGCAACAGGTTTTGTAGGTAGTGAGGCACAGTATATTGTTGATGATGATGGATTTATGCGCCATATCGACGCTGATAAAGTTGATCGACAGATCCTCGCAGTATTTATTGAGCAATTGCAAGGTAATCAGGACTTGGCTGTTAACCAGGCGATGGGTTTCCTCGGCAAAGACGATTTGTTTACAAAAGCCGCCCTAGATTCCTCTATTTCCAATGTTTCTGAAGACCAAATTTTGACGCAAGGTATGCCAGAGCAAGCTCGTCATATGTTGGCGATGATGGGATTAAGAATTACGATTAACGTCCACGGTGACGTCGTTGATATCAATGCACCCGCAGCCCCTGAAGGTGATGGTGAATTCTAGTAGGCCCCACGGCCGAATAAGGTATAGGGGATCGTCTGTACTAAGATGCGTAAATCTAAGCTAAGCGACCAGTTTTCGATGTAATAGATATCGAGAAGTGCTTGTTCATCGAAAGTTAAATCTGACCGGCCGCTGACCTGCCACAAACCGGTTACGCCTCCCCGAACAAGTAGTCTTTGCCTGTGCCATGCCTGATATTGCTCAACCTCTTCTCGAATCGGAGGACGTGGCCCCACAAGGCTCATTTCACCTAACAAAACATTATAGAGTTGAGGGAGTTCATCTAGACTTAAACGTCGAATAAACCGGCCGACCCGGGTGAGGCGAGGATCTTCGCGAATCTTAAAAATCGGTCCTTCTTTTTCATTCATTTGCTGTAAGGCCGGTTTTTCAGCGTCTGCACCCACAATCATCGAACGGAATTTGTACATGACGAAATCCCGGCCGCCTTGCCCCACCCGTTTTGCTCGATAGATAACCGGTCCATGTGAATCAAGTCGAATCGCAATAGCGATAAACAAGCAGATGATTCCGACTGGAATTGCAATCAGCAGTGTAATAAATAGGTCTAAAAACCGTTTAATAAATCGCTCAAAAAAGGAGATGCGAATCTCACGCATGCTTAGGATCGGAATACCACCCATACTAATTGATTCGACCCTGCTTAAACTGAGCTGAAAAAGATCTGGAGCGACCTGAACGCGAACACCGCTGTTGCGACAAATACGAATCAGGCGCATGACGTCTTCATACATATTGCCGGGCAAAGCGATAAATACAGTGTGGAGGTCTGCATGCTCAAGCAAGACTTTAGATAGGTTATCAAAGGCACCTTTGTCTGGGATGCGTGAACCGATAACGCCCAAATCATTGCTTTGCCCATCATGCATGTATCCGATTAATGAAAAACCTAAATCTTTTCGAGCAATCAGCGTTCGTAACACACTTCGGCCGGTCTCCCCTTTGCCAATCAGCAACACTTTGTCAGTGGCACGGCCGGATGAGTAGAGGACTTGAAGAATTAGCTTGCGTAAAATACGGCCGATAAGAATTAAAGATAGCAGACTTAAAGGAACAAAGGCCCAAAACAATCTAGAAAACGGAAGGGGCTGTGTAACAAAAATGTACACAATCATAACCGCCGTTGCCATGCTTACCGCATTGAGCACCCGTATCATTTCGTCTGCAAATAGTTCTCCCCTACGCCTGCGCCAAACTAAATTCTGCCAAAAGGCTAAAATAATTAAAACGAAATAGAGTCTCAGTTGAGGAATGTAAGACGTAAACGCATGGTAGGTTTCAACCGGCTGTAGCCATTCCAGTTCATACCGTATAAACCAGCCTAAATAAAATGCCGATAGGATGAAAAAGAGATCGGTCAAAAATGTGATTGTTCTAACGGGGCGAGTGCCTCTTCCCATGAATAAATTCATCCTTCTTAGTCTGCTATATTATCGAAAGAGTTTTCTAAGTTGATCTTGTTTTCTAGAAAGCATCGACTTTTTAACTCACTTTAGAAACAGTTTCTAAATATAACTTGGCTGTTTCTTCTCCGGCTCGAGCCCAAGAGAATTTTTGAGCATGGGCTGGACCTAACTCTCGCATTTTAGCCAGTTGCTCTTGGTTTTCCAATAGTGTGCGCATACTTTCAGCGAGGTTACTCACATTTAGCGGATCAAACAGCCTTCCCACATTACCAACCGCTTCCGGTATGGCCGAAGCATTTGAAGCTAACACCGGGGTGCCACACCCCATTGCTTCGATAATTGGCATACCAAACCCTTCATACACTGAAGGAAATACAAGCAGGTCGGCCGCTGCATACCATAATGGTAGCTCTTCATCAGGGACATAGCCTGGAAAATGAATACGTTCAGTTAATCCAAGATTTTCAACTGTTGAGAATATTTCTTCAAAGAACCACCCTTTCCCACCAGCGAAGACAAGGTCAACGTCTAAAAGATCGGCTTGCGCAAATGCTTTGATCAGAAAGGGAAGGTTTTTGCGTGGCTGCAAAGTGCCGACGTGTAAAACAAATCGATCTGGCAGCTGCTTTTGTTTGCGGAACTCTTCTACTTTTTTTTGTGATGGCGGAGTGAACCCCGTTCTTAAGCCAGGGTAAATAACTTTGATGCGTTCTTTTTCAATATTATATAAGGTCGCAATATCATTTTTCGCTGACTCTGAAATTGTAATAATTGTTTTCGCTTTTTTGCAGGCCAAGCGTGTCATTTTATTTAAATAAATTCTGCGAAATTTAGGATAGAGCTCTGGATAATAGATAAAGCTGAGATCAAAAATCGTAACGATGCTTGGCAGAGATGTGGCTAAGGGAAGTGAAAAAGCGGTCCCATGGAGCAGGTTGCATCCATTCCAACGAGCACGTAATGGCCAAACGATTTGCTCCCACAAAATTCGGCCGATGGGATGCGCGGTAAACGATGCAGTTTCTAGCCACTCTGTTGGTTGCCCCAAGTCCTGTGTGAGTGGGTAGGTTGTGAAAACTTTATAGTCGATTTCAGCGTTAGCCGGTAAGTGGTTTAAAACTTCTAATAAATAGATGTGTATGCCAGCTCTCCGATAACCGGCTTCCGCAGTCAAGAGTTGTGCATTGATGCCACATACAGCCATAAATTTAAAACGAATTCTCTCTATAAACACAACAGGCGGGCCGCTCAATTGAGCGACCCGCCTGAAAATCTATCTAACTAAGGTTCTAACTTTGACGTTGGCGACGATAACCAGCGATTGCTATCAAGGTTGCCGCAGACAAAGCAGATAATACGATCAGTAGAATGGTCATATCTGCTGAATTTTGGCTAGCTCTGAACTCTTGCATGGTTACTGCTAGTGGGGTGAAGTTGATGTAATAATCCTCTACTTCACCAGAACAAGCATAACCGGTTGAATCACCTGGCAAGAGAACGAAGTTGTTGTCACCCGTGCCTGTACGAGCACTACAATCAGATGCCACTCCAGTTCCTTCAATGACACGGAATCGGACATAAGCACCCCTTAAGCTGCTACCGTTTCCATCAAAGAAAGCATCACGTTCTGCTGATGCTGGGAATGTGAGTGTGGCGTCACCATCAACTGTTACATGTTGGACACCAACACTAACAAAGCCGTTTTTAAAGCCATTGCCTTCCCAGTCGATGAAGCCGTAAACACAGGCGCCATTTACTGGATCAACTTGGGTGACGTTTACACGAATGAAACCTTCTTGGCCATTGTCCCAGCGTGAGATCAACAACGAAGACGGGTCTTTGTATGCCCAACCATCTTCTTCACTGCTACCGTCACCAGCTGAGTTCGTCGTGCTGCCATCTGCGGCAACTTCACCGTTGATTTCAGTAGCTACCGAAGTACCTAAGCGAACTGTACCTGGTATAACGATGTGACGAGCACCACCGCCTAGTGTGGTGGTGTCATTTGGATCAGATGTGTCTTTATAATCACCAAACAGGGATGTTGGAACTGTTGTTTGATGGCTATTCGGGTCACTAGCATCAGTGCTTTCAGGGCTATCTCCAAAGTCCCAACCATAGAGTGGCAAAATGTAATCTTCTACTTCGCCGCTGCTAGCTTCGCCGAATGGAGAATCCGCACCCACACCTGTACCTAGTGTAAACCGGAAGCGGAAGCCTACATTGGCTCCTACTAGCGCTTGTTCACAAGGGATGCGCAAGCCGCTGACTAATTGGGTTGTGGGGATTGACGCTACAGATCCAGTTACTGGAGCTGTAAACTGAAGCGGGATTGTGCTATCAACAAGTGCCCCATTGACTGTATTATCACTGACAAATTGCTCATCAGGTGTAAATGTGCCGTCGGCATTCAAGTCTGCCCATGCATTTAGATACCCTTCAGTTCGGGATACTGTTGGTGGAACCCAGCCGGTGATAAATACGTCCATAGCTGTACAGACAGCTACGCCAGCATTGTTTGGAGTAAAGGTTCTGAAGATGATTCCATCTTCATCATCACCTGCAACCGCACATGTTCCAGAGCCACCAGCTGTTGATGGCAGTACATTTTCATCATCCCCATTTGCCTGTGCAGATGGACCACCATTCGGGTCGCCGTCAACACATTCACCTAAGTGGAGGCCATCAACCAAAATATGGCGAGGGCCGTCTACGTTTGCAGTTGTGGTAAACGTTTCAGGTAAGTCGCCCCAGTCACGGAAAATAGGTTGGATCGGGACACTGGTAAATCCTGTATCAAAGGTATGGTCGTTTTCACCGATAACGCCAGTGGTAAACGAGATATCTACATATTGGGTGCTGTTGCGTGTAATGCTGATACCGTCACTATCGCGAATGTCACCATCAACGCCAGTTGGGGTATTGGGTGCGGTTGGGAAGAACCCATCAATTGGTGTTCCAGCTTGATCTTGCTCGATCACAATTCGGTAAGCGGTTTCTGGTAAAAGGTTCAAACCATACTGTGCTGACCCTGAATTAGTACCAACGCCAGAGCTAAAGTAGTAATGTCCGTTAGCATCTGTAACGGCTGTCGCAATCGGTACGTTGAGATCAGATTCAGCAAATATTTGGACGGTAACACCGGCCGCACCTGATTCACCTGGATCTTGTACACCATTTCTGTTGGTATCAATCCAGATTAGATTTCCAACTTCAATTGGCGCGGCCATACATAAGGCCTCCAAGTCACCAATTCCATTTCCTTTTCCAGCCGCTTGGCCTTCATCTTCTTTGGGTAGAGAATCTCCACCAAAAATAAATGGGGCATCGAACAGCTTGACGCGTTTGTCAGAAGCACCCGTGGCATCATTGAACCAAATAAATCCAGAGTCGTAAAATTCTGAAATATCAATGGCTGGAGCAACGGTTTGGGTTAAGCCCTCTACATTCATTAACATGCCTAGCGTACTTTCAGCATGTCCCATATTGCTAACGCCCTGTGATATCCAAGAGTTTGCTCCGATATTATTTGCACCACCTGGTGTGGAGTCGTTCCAATAGTATTCTCCACCGCCTGGCCCTTCACCTTCACCAGCGCCTGCTGTCGTGACAGTGCCACAGGTGCCGTTACTTTCAATATCCCATGTGGAGGTTGTTGTATTCCAGCAGGCACGAACTAGATCCCCAAAGCCGGCCCCGCGGAACGTTTGTGTAATTGCAAGTCCTGCCGCTGGTGTTACGACATCTGGCACTCCAGAATTGTGCCCAGTTCGGTCACCATTTAGGTCACGTAAACCGAGCAACATATCTTCACCATCAAACTCAATATCAGAAAGAATTGGTTGAGGGTACTCAATTGGGAAACCAGATGTAATCACTGTTGAGCCGCTATTAGTGGCGTTGTCATAAACTTCTTCCCAATTTGGTTGCCACGGCCGCCAATTATTGGTTTGGTTTGTGGTGCCAGCGCCATTGCTACAGTCTGGGTTTGTGCCTCTACCCGTTACGAGGTTCGTGAGGAAAATACAACCGCGGTCGTAAGTTAGGGGAAGTATTAAGACAGGTGTTGTGTTAAACGTTTCATTTGCAATGTCATACTCAAATACCTCTGCATAAAAGGTTGTTTCATTGAATATGGTGTCAAAGTCTGTTGAATTTACAAATGTGATGTCGTTCGTTTGTGCCAGACCGGCGGTAACAATTGACTCAGCTGTACAGATGGAACCCACATACATGCTTCCATTGTTGTAACCAAGTGCCATTGGCCGGGCATCGCTTGCATTTGGGCAAGTATTTGGAATATCAACTGAAGATACATCAGCGGCCGTGACTGTGGCGGCTGGATCACCTGGCAAACTATAAAGTTTTTTGTCAGCCATGTTGACTGCAAAAAGTGTTTTTTGATCAGGAGAAAGATCAATGTCACCGATTCCAGTTGTTCCTACCTTTAAGTAGGCATCGGTATCATAAAAAAGATGATATTGCATCATCCCAGCGTCAACCCAAATCTGAACAACAGGATCAGGACGAGTCGTTGGGTCAATTTCCCCAGCTGGAGCACCTGGCAAACTATTTAAGTCAAAAAACAATTCAGGCGTATTTGTTGCGGTATCGATTTTATAAATCGCACCAGCTCCATCTGGGCCTAAATCAACATGGCGTTTTACCCAAGCTGCTGCAAATAGGTTTTCACTTTGACCATGATAGGCTAAGCCTAATACTGAGCCAACTTCAGCCGTACGCGCTTGAGTTGTATGAGGAGCAACATCTAGTCGTACGTCAGTCCCGGCTCCAGTGGGTTCTGGTTCAAAATAATTGAGGGAAACCACTGCATCTTGCGGGGTTGTGATGTTAGTTGAGACGCCGTAAGAAAAGCAGGTTGTCCCAAATTCAAAAGCATTTTGACAATAATCGGCCGGATCATGGAAACCTGCATTTACCGTTGTAGAGGCTGCAGTAACAATTTGAACCGATGAGCCATTACCCGTTGCCGGGTTAGACGGTGCTGGTTTTAGATAAGTTTGGAGCGAGGCTGGTAATGTAAACTCAACTCGCACAGGGTAGGCAGAAGGTGCGAAATCATAGGCCCCATCGGCGCGTGTTTCACAAGGCGTTCCGGCACTTTGTGTTCCGCTGGCACTGCTAATGTATCCAGAAACAGTAACACCACTTATACCGGGCTCTGCTGCATCTTGTACACCATTATTATTATAATCGTAAAATACGAAACCAGAGATGTTTCCGGCACTGACAACGCATTCTGCAGCTTCAGCACTATTTGGTGCCGCGATTGCTGAAAAATTCATCATCATAAAGGCAGATACAGCCATTACAATAGCTGAAATACCGATTAGCCGAAATCCAATTTGGCTAAGGGTAACGCGTGAGTTTTGCTTTCCGAGGTTCTTCCTCATTGATCACTCCTTTGTCTTACAACGATATAAGATCCCTTAAATTAGATGAGATTTTGTTGTTGACTGAGATAAATAAAATTTAGCGGGGAAAATATGCCACAAAAAAATGCGAAGAGAACAATGAAATATAGTACTGTGGCAAGCGTTACCATAATACCATTTTAGCCTGTTTTAACCACCGCTTTGGGTTATAACTTCGCGAGGCAATTGGGTGATAACTCCCAAGGGAATTAAGCCAATTAATCTGTTAATCTGCTGGAAAAAGATCTATCGAATCATTTTGCACCGGTGGTTGCGGAGCGTCTCCTTCAATGACAGGTGAACCTGCACGTGTAGAGATGATTGTTTCATAAACAATTGCGGGAGCCTCATACAGATTTTCGTTTGATGTTGAGTTTGTTTCTGGAGATTTTTTCATCTAATCCTCAATTTCCTTGTAGGCTGAATATTAAACTAAACTGTGATGGTATCACAGTCCTAATACTTGATTCAGTACGGACTGTAAAATTGTATCGAATATCAAAATAACTAACTTGATTTTCACCCCTTCAATTTAAATAGCTGGGTTATGGGTATGTAACCTACTAGATATGGAACGAGCGTTAATGATAAGTGAGTTACCTTTAGATAAAGTTTAAGGTGTTGGAGTTGAACGATTGTATTATGGGTGGATGTATTGTGGCAAGATGAAATAAATTTGAGGGGCTGGTTCTATTTTTCTCGTTGCTTTTAATTTATCCTACTGTAATAAGGCCCTTCGGAAAGCTAGTTAGAACTCTACTTCCATCTGTTGTTACGAGAATATCATCTTCGATTCGAACGCCCCCCATATTAGGAATGTATACACCTGGCTCAATGGTGAAGGTCATACCGGGGATAAGTGGGGCTGTGTTGCCGGTAATCATTGAAGGCTCTTCATGCACTTCTAAACCTAATCCATGCCCTGTCCGATGAATAAAGTAGTTCCCTAACTCGGCGTCATCAATAACCCTGCGAGGCTCTTCATCGACCATGCTGCAGTTATTATCAGGATGCACGACCGCGATTCCAGCTTGGTTCGCATCTTTGACTGTGTCGTACATGAGCTTGAGCTCTTCAGAAATCTCACCTACAGCAAATGTGCGGGTAATGTCAGATGGGTAATCATGGACAATGGCGCCCCAGTCGATGATCATAAGCTCTCCGGCCTGAATCGGCCGGTTTGTTGGGACCGCATGGGGTGACGCTGCATTTGGGCCTGAAGAAACGATGGGGCCAAACGGATTGCCTTCAGAACCACCTTCGATCATCAATTGATTAAGCATGCCAGCAATCTGTTTTTCAGTCATGCCGATTTTGATTTGCGGGAGAAGGTCATGCATCGCTTTTTCGGCGATAGCGATCGCTTTTTCGATATGTACTAGCTCATCTTCCCCTTTGATCAGACGTAAGCCATTTAAGATCGGGTCCGCATATTCTCGCTGGAGACCGGGAGCGAACTTTTCTAGCATGTCCCATTCGAGCATGCGCATATAAAGTTTTTCGACGGCAATGGTTTGGCCCGCCAAGCCCAGAGCTTGGCAAGCTTGTTGAAACGCACCCATATAGCCTTCATCGTCACCCCAATGGAAGAGCAAATTGTCTGGAATGCCGGCCGAACGCGCTTTGGGTGCCTCGAGGGTTGGAATAACGACAGCCGGATCGCCCATTGCAGGAATCAATAAGACAATTGGGCGCTCACTGAGATGTGCGTGCATACCACTGAGGTAAAGCATATTGGGGCCGGGGACCAACGCCATCCCGTGTAAGCCTTTCTGTTTTAATTCTTTCTGGATTTTAGTTAAGCGCTCTTGGTGCATGAAAACCTGCCTATATGATTGGGTTTAATTATTTTGGTCGGTTATATCATTTTTTTTCTTGTTGGTCATCGTTGAATTAGATTTCAAACTTGTTCTGGCGATACCTTCATCAAAAGCCCTTCCACTGAGTCAACTTTTACCCGTGTTCCTTTGGCGATGGGGGTAGTTGACTCCGCATTCCAAAGTGACCCGTAGACAAACACAGTGCCGGTATACACAGAGCCATCTTCAACAATAGGTCGCCGCACTCTGCCGACTCTGCCGACCAAGCCTTCTGCGCCTGTCATCACTTTTTTGGTTTGAGCTTTCAACCCTAACCAGATGAATCCAAATGAGGAACCGGCCGTTAGCATCCCAATCAAAATAGCGGCCGGAATCGATAGGCGGGCTGAATCTGGTGTGCCTGAAGAATTAAATAGAACCAAGAAACCAGCGATCATGGTGACCATACCGGTTATAGCGAGGGCACCATACGTTGGCGTAAAAAGCTCCAGCAACAGCAAAACAAAAGCAACAATGATCAGAGCTAGCCCAAAATAGTTTATAGGCAGTTGGCCTAATCCGAATAAGGCTAGACCAATGCATAAAAAGCCGATAAATCCGGCCGCCCAACCCCCCGGATTTGAAAACTCAAAAATAATCGCTTGGACCCCTAATCCGATCAGAGCGCTAATGAAAACCGGATTCATGAGAATGCTGGCCAGAGAATAGAGCAGTTGCTCAACCCCGGTCATCGGGAGTTCAACAACACTGGCATCGGCAAGAGTAAGTTGCCGAGGTTCTTCTTGAACAGTGACTGTCCGGCCGTCAAGTTGGCTGATTAAACCAGCTCGGTCAACCGCAATCGCATCTGTAAACCCAACAGCAAGAGCCTCACGGGCGGTAACAGCCTCTGCATCTTCAATCATCGCTTCAGCTAGCTCAACCACTTCTTCCCCACGCTCATCAGCTAAATTGCGGACAACCGCTTGAATATCTTCCACAACTTTGCGGAAAAGCGTTTCCCCAATGTCTGACCCATCACCAGAAACGGGTGATGCTGCGCCTACAATCGTGTCGGGTGCCATGCCTGACGCATGTCCGGCCAGCATAATCAAGCTGCCAGCTGAGGCGGCTTGGGCACCTGCGGGCGTAATGTAAACGATGACAGGGACATCTGAATTTTGGAAAAGCTGAATGATTTCGAGTGTTGAATCTAAACCACCACCAGGCGTGTCCAACTCAACGATGACGGCCGTAGCCTCACGAAGGTTGGCTTGGTTGAGCCCTCTTTCAAAGTAGGACACCATGGTCTGATTAACCGGCCCTTCAATTTGCAGGACGATAATTTCGTCACCTGCTGCTGATACTGAAGCGAAGACGGCCGACAGCAAGGCAATCATTAGAAAAACAGACCAAAGTCGATATTTTCGCAAATTGTTTTTTAGTAGAGAAAAATTCAGCATCACAATATTTCCTAGCAGGCATTTTACTGATCAAAATCAAAGGCAAACAGTTTACAACAGACTAACCGATTATAGCGGTGAGAATATTGGAAAAATGTTAGGGTTAATAAATTATGTAGGTTTAAGCTCTGAAAAAGTGCTGGATGTCTAAATGCTAATACTGTTTTTTGGCCCAGACAACGTAGGTTTTGATCGTCTCTTGAGCCAATAACTTTTCGAGGGTATTTAGCTCTCGCCCCAACTCTTTCTCCGAAAACTTTTTGTGGATGAACGAGTGACACGGCCGACAAACATCAATTCCACGGGTGCGCATATCCTGTTTGTCAAAATTCTTCTTGAACCATTTATTCGTATGACATGTTTTGGGAATAAGGTGATGGAACGTGATGCGCTGCGGGCTTCCGCACAGTGCGCATATCGGTTCATCATTTTTTGAAATGGCCACTGAACCCCTAAAATTCTAGATGAATGATTTTCGCTACATTATAGATGAGCCTTTATTTGAATTAGGGGGTATTTGAAAATGTTTGGTTTAGGTTGCTGTAGCCGTATCGCCTTGGAAAAATGGCACGGCCGCATTTGCGCCTAAAGCCAGCACGATAATGGTGCCACCGATAAGTGTTGCAACGCCGGGGTTTTCTCCGATCACCAGCCAGACCCAAATTGGCCCTAGAATCGCTTCAAGCAGCAGCATGAGGCTCACTTCAGGAGCTGGAATATAGCGTGGTCCGATGTACATAAGAGCAAACGCAGTCGGCAAAATTAACAGCCCCAAAACAAGCAGATAGCCCCACTGCCCGGCTGAAAGCGAGAAAGGTTCAGCCAGTGGCCAAGCGATAATCGATGATAAGAATCCGCCAATTACAATGGCTGGGCTCATATCTTGCCCCTTTAGCTTGCGGATGAGTGAAAAGTTGATCGCCAGCACAATGGCAATCCCTAAAGCGGCCAAGTTCCCCCAAATGTTGCTGTTCCCACCTTCGGCTCCCCACGCGATGATTAGGATGCCGCCCAACACGGCCGCGATCGCAACCCATGTGCGAGCTGGCACCTTCTCTTTTAGAAATAGCCATGCGATCAGAGCGGTAAAAGCGGGAGAAGTATTGACGATAAACAGGGCACTGGCGACCGAGGTGTTTGTAAGCGCATAGACGAATAAAAAGGTTGAAATCCCTGTGCCAATTGCCACGACAAGTCCCATCCAGCCTATGGTTCGGAACTTTTCAACTGTTTCTCCTGGATAGTAAAACCGGAGAAAGGCAAGCATGCCGATGCCGATTAGAATGCCGCGCCAAAATGAGAGGGTCCAAGAATCGGCCGCGATGAGCCGGACAAACAGCCCGTCTGGTGAGATGATGAGGACGCCTAAAGCGGTAATAAGCAATCCTTTTTGATAGTCTGTGAGATTGGACATTTTTGAATCTTCTCACGCATTGAGCCTAAGACCACCTTTGCTATTGGTTTTGAGATGTGCGTCAAAACATGCCAAAGCGTAGATCGATCACTGTTTAAGCGTATAAATCGAATGAGCATCATCCGTAGAATTAGTTGCGACTGATTATTTTAAACAGAGGAAAATGATGATATTCAGCAGAAAAACGTTTGTGGCTCTTCTTGTTATTGTGCTTATTAGTTTATTGGTCGGATGGATTTGGCAATTGAACACTATCCCGATTGCGACAGGGGAGGTCCCTCTGATTGTTGAGCAACCCTACCATCAGCTTTCATACATCAAGCTTTCACCTGATCACGGTGGTAATTTTACCGGCGATGTCTACGTTTATGATCTGGGGCAAAACAGCACGACTCAGCTTACGAAAGGGGGGACAACGTCGAATGCACAATGGGTTGATAGTCAGCAGATGTTGATCGCTTATCGGCCGAGGGGGAGTGTTGTGGACCTATACTACTTAGATGTCAACACGGCTAAGCTCGATGCGGCTAATCAGCAAGATCAGAACCTGTTTTTTGGCAATGATTTGACTGATCCTTCCTTCTCACCAAATCGAGACTATTATGCTTTGAAATTGCCTCCTGCTGAAAATGCTCAGAATACCGAATATGCTATTGCGCACGCTTCTGCCGATGAAGGGGAGACTATAAAGACAATTACTTCAACAGGCTTTCCTTCGCCTGCATGGGTGCCAAACAGCTCTGTACTGATTTATAGCAAGACTTTTGATGA
>JBGCDP010000376.1:0-5980 GCA_045105475.1 Anaerolineae bacterium | reverse complement strand
GTAGATCCCTTCTTTTTTCTCCCATGTTTTTCCACATGAACAAGGGAGTTTTCCATCTTTTTCAGTGAGTGGTTCCACACATTCAGGGCAAGCAAAGAAGGCGCCACCTGTGACTTTTGTGCCTGACTTTGATGTGGTGCTATGGACAAACACACTAGGGGTGAGTTGCCAAAGTGGGCCGGTAAGAGATGCGATTGAATCGAGCCAAACCAAGAGCTTGATGGGGACAGTGCGTTTGAGAAAGCCGATCCGAAAATGAGATGTGGTCAAAATCCGGCCATGATTGAACTGTGCTTCGCTCAATTGCTCTTTGATGTATGTGGGATGGAAGTCAAAGTTGAGTTCAACAAATTCGATTGGATCATGGGTGAATGGGTTCCAATCTTGTTTGCCTAACCAATAGCGCAAGATCGCTTTGAGGTTGAGTTTGTTCGCAAATTCAAGGATGTAATTTCCCTTTGGTTGGATGATTCGTTTGAGTTGGCTGAACAATGCAGGAACATCGGCCGCATGGTGAATGGTGCGGACTTGGACCATTGTGTCGAACAGGTTGTCGACAAATGGCATTTTGTACCAGTCGGCCGCAACAAAAATAAAACGAGGATCGTCACCTAAACGCTCACGAGCTTCACCTAGAAGTGTGCTCGAATAGTCCATGAGAACAACACGTTGATAGCCATCATACTCATTGGCAAGTCGGCCGAAGCCTGCACCTAAGTCAATTACAGTATCGCCATTAGGAGGCATCATGCGTTGAATCGCAATGCGTTCAGTTAGGTCTTCGTATTCACGACCTTGGTTTTCCCAAAAACGGGTCCGGTAATCGGACCCTTCATAGTCACAGACAGGTGTTGTCATTAATTTAGATATTTAGATGGTAGATGTTAAGAAAGTTATTCGTCAGTTTGAATTGTAGCTTCTTCGATGGAGGTTTCGCTTTCGGCCGTTTGTGATTCTCCAAATAGAGAGTCATTTAAACGAACGATGAACTCATCATTATCAGCTGGAAGGCCATTTAGGAATCCGGTAAGTGGACCGAAGTTTTCAACTAACCGGTCGAAAGGTGTGCCTAAATCAGTTTCACGGAGCTGGATATCGACAGGGACATCAAGCACGACTGGAATTTCTTGATCAACTGGAACGTTGAGATTTAGCTTAACTGGCAGGATTGTGTCTTTCGGAAGTGTGATGCTAACCTGACCATTAATCGTGCCGCCACCGGCTGGGAGTGCAAAAGTTGCTGGAACATTGAGAGCTACATCTTCTGACAAGACAACATCTGTCTCTTGAGCCAAAGGTAGTGTAAAGTTGATGCCTAAGGTGTCATCAACTTTGATTGTTTGTTGAATGCTAGCACTTTCCATTTCAACAAAGCTATCGTTCAAACCACCAACTAATGGGGTAACCATATTAGATAGAAACGGGAAAAGCAGAATGGCAACTAGACCAAGAACTAGGATAAGAACTATATTGATGATAAATGAAAAAATAATTGCGAAGTTTTTAAATGCTTCCCATGGGCGATTTTGCCAAAAGAATTGTCGCATGCGAGATACTCCTAATGAATGCGGCATCGGTTGAGTGTTTTCTTGAGAAATGTACAACTAGTAAATTTAATTCAAAAACACTAAGGCTTCGTCATTTTGAAGACAACAGCTGCCAAAAGAATATTAACGAAGCACAGTCACTTTAAGACGTTGTGTTTCCCGGGAAACATCTCATTTGAATCAACGTCTGTGGTCGATGCTAATAACATTATGGTAACATGTTGCCTTTAATTTACAAAAGATTTTAGGCTGGTGCATTAGGAAATTTGTTTCCTGGGAAACATTCTAGGAATAGATTTTCTGACTGGCAGGTTGTTATAATCTGTAGCCTATAAAAAGCTAACTGTTCTAACAGGATGTTTCCCGGGAAACATCAGTTCAAAAAAGGAAACCTTTTGAAGAATAACTACATTACTGATATGAAGCAGGGACTCGAATTGATCGATGAACCTCTGATGTTTAAAGACCTAGTACGACGCACAACCAAAGATAGTCGGGCTTATATTCTATGTACTTTGGGTGACCGTACGGGACAAATCTCAGGTGTGTATTGGGATGTTCCTGAACAGGTTAATCAGATGATCCGGCCAGGAATGGTGATGTTTATTACTGGCAAAGTGAGTCGCTATAAAGACTCATTGCAGATCGGGATCACTGATGCTTATCCTCAAGAGAACCCTGATCTGTCTGATTTCATGCCAGGTTCAACCCGATCTGTTGATGAGATGATTTCTGAATTGCGTGAACTCATCGGATCAATGGGCGCACCTTGGCAAGGGTTTATGACCCATCTTCTATTAAATGAAACCTTCCTTGCCAAATATTCAGCAAGCCCGGCCGCACGTGCAATGCACCATGCCTCTGTTGGTGGACTGATTGAGCACTCACTGAGCATGGCTCGATTAGCAGAAACTGCTGCTGCAAACTACCCGTTTGTGAATCGTGACCTACTTGTATCTGGTGCCTTGGTACATGATATGGGGAAGGTTTGGGAGTACACATTAGATGGAGAATTCGGGACTTCTGATGATGGTCATTTAGTTGGGCACATCACACGAGCTGCAATCTATATAGAAACACAGGCTGCTGAGTATGGTGAAATTGGTGCTGAAGATTTGCGTGAGCTTCTTCATTTAGTTGTCTCCCATCACGGAACATTAGAGTGGGGATCACCCATACAACCAAAAACGCTTGAAGCTATTTTGCTCCATCAGCTTGATTTGATGGACAGCCGTGTCCAAGGCTATTTCGACTTCTTGCGT
Organism: Anaerolineae bacterium; assembly: GCA_045105475.1. Lineage (GTDB taxonomy): Bacteria > Chloroflexota > Anaerolineae > Promineifilales > Promineifilaceae > WTJY01. The sequence continues at coordinate 3,171 of JBGCDP010000376.1, read as the reverse complement.
AGTGAACCAGGCCTGGACGGATGGACACCACGTCGAAGCATGATGCACAATAGCTACCTACGCCAGCCGAAAAATTTCGAATAGCTTTTCAAAGATGTTTCCCGGGAAACATCTTTGAATTTTAAACATCTACTATGCAAGCTGAAATTTTGGACCTGGTTCGATCGGTTCATAAAACCCCGCATAAAGTTGTTTTGGCTACGGCCGGAGCTGGGACACAAGCCCTCTCTGATCTGTTGGCTGTTGCTGGTGCCAGCAACACTTTGCTTGAGGCACGAGTGCCTTATGACAAAAGTGCGTTTGTTGATTTTGTTGGTGGAGAGCCTAAAAAGTTTGTTTCATCCAAAGCTGCACGTCTCTTAGCTGGAAGTTCATTTCACCGAGCACAACAATTGAGCAATCAATTTCCTGACAGTGATCATCTGATCGGTTTGGCCTGCTCCGCATCAATTGCAACCAACCGGCCAAAGCGGGGGGATCATCATGCTTGGATTGTAACTTGGCAAAAGGGTCGGATTGTTCAAGTTCATATCACGCTCGAAAAAGGGAAACGCACTCGCTCACAAGAAGAAAAGCTAATTAGTAAAATCATGCTGAACCTTTTGGCACAGGCGTGCGATTTGCCTAATCAAATTTCATTGGGTTTATCTGACCTTGATATCTTGGAAACTCAAGTCATTGATCACACTCAAGATGTCGAAAATTTCCTTGCTGGAAATTCTGGCTTTATAGGCATGTATGCTCATGGTAAAACAAAAACGAATGGCATTAGCCCAAAAGTTTTGATGCCCGGTTCTTTTAATCCTTTGCATGCTGGGCATACTGAATTAGCGGGTGTAGCTTCACAGATATTAGGTCAACCTGTCGCCTTTGAAATTTCGGCGTTAAACGTTGATAAACCACCATTGGCTCAAGATGTCGTCTTGTCTCGAATTGCGCAATTTGCAGGCCATTTTCCCGTTTACGTGACGGGTGCTCCTACGTTTTTAGACAAAGCTCGATTATTTGCTGGTGTAACATTTGTGGTTGGCTTTGATACGGCCGAACGAATTTTAATGCCGAAATATTATGATAATAGTGAAGCTGATATGTTGGCTGCATTGGCTGAAATCAAGGCATTAGGCTGTCACTTTTTAGTTGCGGGGCGTAAGGGAAAAGATGGGGTTTATGATCCACCTGAGGCATTGCAAGCACCCTCTAGTTTTGCTGATTTGTTTATGCCTATTCCTGATGGTTTGTTCCGCCGAGATATTTCATCAACAGAATTAAGACGGGGCGCTGGTCGCAAGTAGATTACGCTTTACAGTAGAAAAATATTTTGAGTGAGAGTCTGTAATCAGACTACAAAAGCCCTGCCATTTTGCAAAAATTTTCGATCATGATTCGGCCGGCCGGATGTTCATCTGTGTAATATTCAGGATGGAATTGGGTGCCAACAACCGGCCGCGTTTTATGTGCGATCATTTGGATTTTGCACATTTCTGTGGAGGCTAAAATATCAAAATCTTTGGGCGTTTCTTTAAGCTCAAAGCGATGAGCATGCCGCACAATTGGAGCCTCGCCTAAACCGGTCAAAACAGGATGGGTTTTTACAATATCAATTGTGTCATACCCTGATTCTCGGATAGGTTTACGCTGACCTAAATTGTCATATTCTGGTGGGGTGATGTACCCCATTTTTTCATTTGGCACATTTAGCGCCTCACCCAGCGATTGGAACCCGCCACAAAAGGCGAAGATCGGGATTTTCTGCTGCACTAAAACTTCGTGTAGACCAAGAATGTCGTTGGGTGCATAATGGTGCGGTTCCGCACTGTTACCGCTGATGAAAAGTGCTTTTGCTTGGTACTTTTCAACGATGCTTGGATCTACCTTATGATAGCGGAGCATCAAGCATTCATCCCCAGTAATATCTTCAAGCCTATATTTGATTCGAGTGCGTGCTGCCATAACCGCCTGACCCCAAACTCTTTTGTAACCCTCTTCATGTTCATTATCGACAAAAATAATCATAGTGTTTTGCGCTATCTTCAAAAAAAATCTCTGTGGTGACTCTATTGTGCAATAATACCCTTTAATTTCGCTTCGGTTAAGGATACAAATAGTCCTGAAACAATTCGCTAAAATTGCACAGATATGTCGATTCGTCGTGGACTCACACTCGGAAAATATGCCCCTCTGCACGTGGGCCATCAGTTCGTGATCGAAACCGCCTTGGGTGAGGTTGATGAGGTTGTGGTCCTGATTTATGACTCTCCAGCGGTTACGGATGTGCCGCTTGTTAGACGTGCAAACTGGATTCGGCAAATCTATCCTGATGTTCGGGTGATTGAGGCTTGGGGTGGCCCGCAAGAAGTGGGGTATACGGCCGACATTAAAAAACGGCACGAAGATTATATTTTGAACCTTTTAGATCGGTTGCTGATCACACATTTTTATTCGAGTGAGCCCTACGGAGAACATATGAGCGAGGCTTTAGGTGCCATAAATCGGATAGTTGATTTGGATCGTGAAGTTCAACCGATTTCAGCAACAATGATCCGAGAAAATCTGCAAGCCTATCATCAGTTTTTGCATCCGATCGTCTATCAGGATCTACTAGCTTGGGAACATAGCAGTGAGGCGACTTGAGACGTTCAAATGGAGGTTATTCATGCCAAGCTGGCAAAGTATCGAAATCAAAAAAACAATCGAAAAAGATAAGCTGGATGAGTCTGTCCCTCTATCAGTCAAGAGGCAGGAGTGGGAAGATTATGCTCGCTCACTTCCTTTGCCTGAATCGGTGACACAAGAAGCTGAAAAGATAGGGGATGTGCCCTGTCTCTGGGTGAAAGCTGATAACGCTTTTGATGAGTATGTGATCGTTTATCTGCATGGGGGTGGATTGGTTGAGGGGTCAGCGATTACGACGCGTGAGTTCGGCGCACGCCTAACTATGATGACACGTATACCTGTTTTGATTGTCGACTATCGGCTGGCGCCAGAGCACCCATACCCGGCCGCGCTTGAGGACGCTCAGTCTGTTTACAACAGCTTGCTCAACGGTCGCTACCAGCCTGATCAAATGATCTTTGGTGGGGATTCAAATGGGGGAGGTTTGGTTTTATCAACCCTGCTAGCTTTGCGGGATTCAGCCACCAAACTGCCAAGATGCGGCTTTCTTATTTCCCC
>JBGCDP010000375.1:0-13034 GCA_045105475.1 Anaerolineae bacterium | reverse complement strand
AAAAAGGCAATGTCAACTCTCCGGCAAATAATACCCCTGCCCTGCACACGCCTGACACACCGGCCGCCCATCTACCTCAACCTCCCTCTCATTGATAACCTCTTCCCCACAAACCGAACAATCAATCCGAATAAACGGCCGGCTCAAAATCTCACGCACCGGCCGGGTGAGCTTCACCGTCTCGATTTTCAGCAGTTCATCGTCCGGCATAATTTGATAGCTGTTTAGCATAGCCAAATATCGCTCACGGCGCGTTTCAGGCTGCTCGTCATAGTAGTTGCCCACCTTATCCCGCACATCATTGGCAGGTGCGATTCGCACAGCCTGCTCAGTGCGGACATTGATGAACGTCACCCCGATCCGGCCGATGTCGAAAATGCGCAACGTCCGCCGATTCACACTACACCCGGTTGCCGCCTGCACCCCACTCACAAAACAGCCATCTGTTTCAACCATCACCAGCAGCTTCTTTTGACGGATTGGAACTGTAAAATTCAACGCTTTTAACCCAGCCATACCGATGCGCACCCCCAAAACTTGACGCGGGCAGAGATGATGGTGCATTTCGGCCGCTTTTTCGAGTAGCGGCTGAAGCTCCAGCCGCATGTCTACTTCATCTGGCGACACACTGATATGTTCAAACTTTTCCATTTCGCTAGCCTTGATCGAAAGATTTTCTAGCCTCCATTATCCCACTTATCGCAAGACAATCACATCAATCTCACCCGACTAATCCTATTGTTCTAAAAAACGGAGCAGCAAACTCGTGGTTTGTGACAGATGTCTTTCCAATAAAATTTCAGAAATTTCAGCATCCCGATCACGGCACGCTTTTAGCAATGCGAAATGTTCAGCTCTATGTTTGGCTCGTAACTCAAATTCTTCAGGGGTCGAGACATTTTGCAACAAAAATCGGATGATGTTGAGATGCAGACTACGCAATATTCCGATCAAACGAGGCATGTCCGCAGGTTCCAATAAAGTCCGGTGAAATTGCCAGTTCAGCTCACCCCAATTGATGATGTCTTTTTCGCTATCCATCTGGTACAAGATGCGCTCAGCGGCGCCCAGTATCTGGTCTGTGTACCGGCCGATGGCGTTTTTCAAAGCCAAGGTTTCAAGCGACAAACGCAAGGTATAAATCTCTTGAAGCTCGCTGCCAGACAAGCGTAAAACAAACGCACCCCGATTAGGGATAAACTCAACTAACCCTTCCGCATTGAGTTTGAATAACGCTTCTCGCACCGGAATCGTGCTGGTTCCCAAGCGTGATGCGATTTTGTCTTGGCGCAAAACCTGATCGACTTTGAGCGTCCCCCGTAAAATCTCTTCACGTAGCTGATTTGCGACATTGTCGGCCGAAGTTGAGGTTTGATCTTGGAATAAGCGAGTAGTAAACATTCGCAGATCATATATGATTTGATCAATTCGTCAAGGTTCAACTCCTGGAAGCAAAAATTGAGTCAGAATCGTATATCTTATGCCTGAATCGGTTGCAACTCCCGAATTATCTTTGCTGTCGCTTCTGCTTCATCAAAAAGAGACATTTGAGTAAACAGCTCAGCACTTCGTGACAAATGATCGGCCGCTTTTTCCGCCTGTTCAACCTTCATCAGCACACTTCCCAGCACGCGATTTAAGTAAGCCTCAATAAAACGATCACCCGATTGAGCCGAAATATCTAATCCCTGAGAAAATATTTGGATCGCTGCATCGAGCCGCTCAAGCTTTTCTTGAACCAGCCCCAGCGTGTAAAGCGCATGGGGTTGAATATAGGTATCTTCCGAGCGTAATGCGCGCTGTGCGTATGTTTCAGCGTGCTCTAAATCATCAAGCTCAAACCAAGCTTCGGCCAGATTACAGCACAAGCTAGCCACCCAATTTTCGTTCTTAACTGACTCAAAATACGTAAGCGATTGTTTCCCATTGGCGATCACTTTTTCAAATTCACCCGTCTGCAAATACATACCAGCTAGGTTAGCCCGCGTCCCTTCTAAGCTTAACCGATCCCCTTTCTTTTCATACCAATCGATCGCTTCATTTGAATAATATTCAGCATGAACCATGTCCCCCCGTCGGCCGAAATTGATCGCTAATTCTCGCTTCGTCTTGGCAATCGCATCTTTATCTTCCAATTGTTCAGCCAGCTCCAACGCACGTTGTAAACTGCGAGCAGCTTCATCTAATTGCCCTTTGTGGTCTAAAAGCAATGCCTTCATCAGCGCAGATTGGTATTCAGCCTGAGTTATCGCTTCTTCGGCCGATTCTAAATCTCCCTCGCGCAAATTAACAGCCACGCGAATAAAGCGCACCTGGTTGGCCCGTCTACCCAAAAGTGCCAACGTATCCAACCCTTCCACACAAATTTTCTCAGCTACATCATGATTGCCCAACATAAAATGAGCATCGGCCAGCAGGCGCAAATATTCCGTTTTTTCCGGGCTTTCGCTCCACTTGATGTCAGCTTCATTCACAATCTCATCAGCTAAACCAAGCATCATATTTAATTCTGCCCGGACAATCTTCAACTTTTCTTTGTACTCTTGATCGAGTTTATTTAGCGAAATCGCCTGAAAGATTTGTCGGGCCGTAGTTGAATGGCCTCGGTTAAGTTCAGTCGTTTTATTTGGATACCAGACAGCAATCGCGTCGACATAAGCCTGAATACTGAAATAGTGCCAGGCCGATTCTGTAAACTCACCCCGCTCTGCGTATAAAATCGCTGCATCGGCATGAAAACTCTCAAGCTGTTCTTGCTGAAGCAGATTACGAATCCAGACCCCAAACATGCCGGTTAGTGAGATGTTTCGTTTTGCGTCAAATGAGACAATCCCAATTTTGGCCAGATGGTCCAGCTCAGCTGATAAATTTATCAATGGATCAATAGGTGTTTCACGTCTAAAAATCGAAAGGTACCCCAACAGCTGCTGTTCTTTGGCCGTTAAGCGCTTCCAAAGTCGTTCAAGAATCGGCCGACCTGCGGGCGTTGATTCCATCATGGTCTTAAGTTCAGACCATGAACTGCCTCGCCCGATCAGCGCGGCAATCATTTCAATGAAGCGCGGATTCCCTTTCGTCCAATCGGTAATCGCAGTCAATTGATCAGGTTTAATCGTTTCAACGTGGTGCTTCAGCAAGGCTGAAATTTCTTCAGTCGCTAGCCCAACTAAGGTCACCTGCTCAGGTGTATCGATAACCGCATATTGACCAATAAACAATGTTGGCGTTAGCGCTTGCACCAAATCTAAGATTTCAACAACTTGGCGCTGTTCTTGAGTCCGGCCGTCGATGTTGCCAAGCAGATCAATTTCGTCAAAACACAACAAAGGTGGGTTCTTGCCAAACCGAGCCAAATCTTCCCGAATACAGCCTAAAATCAAATTGATATCGAGTGCTTTGTCTTGGCTTGCCAGCAGCTGAAGCCACAAGGTTGATTGCCCTTCGAGGTTGAAAAAATGACCTAAACTAAAGAGCAAACTGTGGAGATTGTCGTTTAGGCCCGGCCGGATTGTGTACCAAAATCTCGTCCCTTCCCACGCTTGGCTAAGGGTAATAGCCAACGTCGTCTTACCCATGCCCCCTGCTCCATTTAAATTAACAGAGCGTCGATTAAGCAGCGCATTCAAACTATTTGCGACCAAATCGGCCCGACCAATCAAAGCCTGATTTGGTTTAGCAACAGGCGCTTCTAAACGAAAACTAGGCAGGGCCAGCTCTTTTAAGCGTTGAGCCAAAATCGGAATAAAGTGATTCAAATATCCAAAGAAACGAGTTCGACTTGAAGCCGTATAGGCGATAATCGGCTCCACTTTTTGCTGAGGCGATGCATTGGGCGGGAAGTATTTGCGAAAAAAGTAGAGCTCTAACAGCAACAGTCCAAACTTGTCGCTTTTGCTCCCATCACGGTCCCGTGCCTCAAATGCCTGTGCAATCAAAGTCTCCCGATCTTCCGGCAGAGATCCTCCCCAAAGTTCGGCCGCTGCGCTGAAAATCAGCTGCTTTAAACAGTCACCACGGGCAACAGACGAGATCGAACTGAGATCATTTTGCAAATGTTCACCTAAAAAATAAGGTGTAGCCAAAGGGGAATTTTCACCAATCCATTCAGGATTTCCGAAATTACTCAGGACAAGGCGCACTTGCTTTTCAAAAAGATTATTTGGTTTCATCAAAATTGTCTCGCAAAGGTTTGAGGTAATTCAAAAGATATAGAAATCACCTAATTACATCTGGAAAACGCTTCAAGCAGAAGATTGAGCGATTGTTTCTCAGGGCCGGCCTTAGTTCAGAAGATGGCCTTATTAGTCTCGAAGTGTCACTACGGTATAAAAACCAATCGGTTTTCATCATATTCGTTTTTTAGAGCGTGACACATAATTATTAACGGTATTTTGGAGGAAGATATAACAGTCTGAATTCAATAGAATAATAAAAAAGCGGAACTATCCCAGTAAAATATGGAACTAAAAAGGATATTAACCTTTGTTATTCTGGGACCGATGCCTCAATGCAGTTTCTTGAGCCATATTGCAAATCATCTTCAAATCAAACAGCTTAAATGCTAATCCTGTGATTTTGAATAGGAGAATATAAATAAATGTCTTCAATTAAGAAGTTCTTTTTCGTATTTATCGTTTTAGCGGGGCTATTATTCAGTCTATCTTTAAACAGTTCAAGCGCTCAGGCCAGTGTAGCCGATACCGCAAAGTGGTACACGCACATGAGTGTGGACAATGGGCAAATTATCGTCGAATGGACGGTGGAAACAGGGTATGTCTCAGGCTATCCACAAAACTGGGTCGTTGTTAATCGTTCAGTTACGAAGCTTAAATGTTGGCCCAGCGGAAGTGTCCAAGTTAATTTTGACCACGTCATCTTTAACGGACAAAGTTATCTTAAATGTGCCGTCCCATCTTTTGCGAAAGAAGTTAGCAACCTTAGTAATGGATCAATCATGCTGGAGCCAGTCTTGGAAACACAAAGCATTTTAACGATTGTCGATGCGAAGCTTGATAATAGCCGCGGGATGTTCTCGAATCCTGTTTTTGCAATGCAAGACAATTTAGATCTTTTCATCCCTATTAAGAAGGGAAGTGCGAGTATGAAATTGCTCTATCCAAATGGGGTTACAAACTCTAGCAATTTAACCACTTTCGGCCGCAGCCAATTCACAATTGAAGAAAATTGTACATTCTCAAGCTGTACGTTTGACCATTCAGTTGGAAATTCAACCGTCAACAGCGATCCAGCACCGTTTATCATCGAGATGCCAACCGGCGAAACCACACTGGTTTTCGGTTATTCACCCGCTCACAAAACCTATTTACAAGGCATTGTGTATGATGTCTTCATCGATCCATTTACTCGTGGCCCAGGGTCTGGTTAAAAAACACTGTAGCTAACAATCAAAAAACAGCCCATTTCAAAATTTTGAACTGGGCTGTTTTTATTTCTCAAGCACAACTCATGACTCAAAAGAGATGACTTTGCCTGGATTAAAAATATTCCTAGGATCAAATAGCTTCTTCACACTGCGCATCGCCTCAACACCGCCTTCGCCATGCTCATACACCATGTATTTTTGCTTACCGATGCCGACCCCATGCTCGCCCGTGCAAGTGCCATCTAACTCAATCGCTTTTTGCACCACCCGGCTGTTAAATTCTTCCAGCTTTTTCTGCTGAGCTGGATCATCTTTTGGTGCAAAGGTGGTTGTATGCAGATTTCCATCACCTGCATGCCCAAACAACGTCCCTTCAATCCCCATCTCTTCAAACAAACCATTTGTGTATGACGCTAAGACTGGAAAGGCTGAAATTGGAACGGACACATCGGTGATGAGATAAATACTTTCAGGGTAAAGGCTAAACAAAATTTCGCCTAAAGCATGCCGCCCCTCCCATAATCGATCCCGCTCATCTCTGCCCGCACCGGCTTCAAAGCGTATGCACCCACCTTCTTCGCAAATTTCTTTGACCAATTCAAGCTCGGCCGCTAACGAGGCTTCAGTCGCCCCATGAAATTCCATGAGCAACGTTGGTTTCACTGGCAAATCGGTCACCCGCGTATTCATTAGGCGTACGGCTTCAGCATCGAGCATTTCGAGCGCGGCCGGGCCAACGCCAGAGCCGATAACTCCGTAAACGGCTTGAGCCGCTTCATCGGGTGTCTCAAATGTCGCAAGCACGGCCGAAAAATGTTCGGGCAAGGGGCTAAGTTTAAGCGTCGCTTCGGTAACCAAACCTAAAGTCCCTTCAGAACCAATGATCAGATGGGTCAAATCATATCCGGCCGATTGTTTGATCGACCTTGATCCGGTTCGGATAACTTCGCCGGTAGCCAGCACCACTTCAAGCGCCAGCACATTGTCACGAGTCGCACCGTATTTCACGGTTCGTGTTCCGGCCGCATTATTGGCAACCATGCCGCCAATGCTGGCGTTTGCTCCAGGGTCTGGCGGAAAAAACAGGCCGTATCGAGCCAGCTCTTTGTTCATGTCTTTATAGAAGATGCCCGGTTGCACGGTGACTTGGAAATCACCTTCATGCATTTTTAGAATTTTATTCATGCGGCCGAAATTAATAACGATGCCACCTTTAACCGGGATCGAGTTTCCTTCTAAACTACTGCCAGCTCCCCAACCGGTAATCGCAACTTGATGGGCGGCCGCATATTTAACAATATCGCTAACCTGCTGGGTGTTCTCAGGCCATACCACAACATCTGGCAGCTGGCGTTTGTGGCTTGACTGATCCTGACCGTGCAAATGCAGAACGGATTCGGCCGCTGACGCATGCTCATCCCCAACGATCGCTTGCATTGAATTAACTATTTCTTCTTTCATGATTTTTCCTAAAGATAGTGACTATTTCCAATTGGATAATTTTATCAGCTAACCCAACGACTCCAATCTTGCACGGCATAGCTGATCAACTTGTTTGAGTAACGTAGGTATACGATAGGGGCCAGCCATTGAAGCGATATAGCTTTTTGCGGTTTCTAGCTCAAGACCGGCCGAGGTGACATATAAAGGAGTTTCGCTTTTACCCCGTAGCAGACGGGTTTCATCGGGAGCACCTTGAAATTTCGATTTAGCTACACCAATAATCGGAACGCTTTTATTCAATTCTTGCCAAAGGTGTTGGCCCAGTCCAGCTTTCTGTTCAGCCCCTAATTGAACATATCCATCTACGACGATCATGTCTGGCATTGACTCAAATTCATCAAGCAAAGCGAAAATACAGGGCAGTTCACGCAAATAAAACTGGCCTGGAATGTAGTCAGAGTCAACAGGGACGTCGCATGTTTTTTCAAGTTCGGCCGTTTGTGCGTCCCAAGCCGAAAACAGAACTCCGGCCGCAACCGCAATCTCATCTCCATAATGAACGTCTATCGCTAAAATCTTTGTCATGCTTGTGCCTTACCGATCTACTCTTCTGTTTCTTTTGGGGTTTCTTTTGGAAATGTATACCGGAAATCGCAATGAGTCGCCCCTTCCATCAAAGTTTGAGTCCGCACAAGTTTCGCATCGGGGTTAAACCCATCAATTAAGGCGTAATCACGATTGCATGAAAAAACGGCCCCCAGTTCAGGAATCCCCAAAGCACGATACATCTCTGAGTAACGGCAGCGGTTTACATTAAAATTTAATGTCTCAGCATTGTTTTCTAACACCTCAATTTGCAGGGCATCATCCTGAGTCCAAAATTTTAATGAGTCCATAAAAGGTTTGCTTCCAGACCCACCCATTGCCTGTGCCAAATCGGCCCCCTGCTCTTGAGCAACCCCAATAATCGTATCGCGCACGACCTTGATCACTTCTTCACGGCCAAACTTTTCGCCTAGTGCATTAATGATGGGAGCTAGGATTCTTGCCTCAACCTCTCGACGAGTCAAAACCCCAATTCGCTGGGTAAGTGTATCTGGTGGGAGTTCATTCTTTTCAGTTTTTTTGTCAGCCATTTAAATTTCCTCTAAAGATTTTTACGACAATTTTGCAATCAAAGAAACAGACCGCATATCCTGTCTTGGTTATAGTACTTAGGATACAGGTGTATCGAAATTGAGTCTAATTATTTTTCTTTAGGCAAATCTTAAGTTTAGAAGTCAAAAATAACCCTAGCTGACATAGACCAAACATGAAGCTATCGTGAAAACGGCTTGTCAGTTTCCATCCCAACCAAACACAACACCTCAAACTTACAGAAAGTATTCAAGCCGAAATGAAGGTTTCATTCATTCGGTTGTAATTCTTTCAAAGTTTCTTTCGGCCGAAATTGAAATGAATACAAAAGTTCAATCGGGCCGTATGTTTAAACAACGACTAGTACGACGGTAATAACGGATCAAACCATTCTTATTAATATTTTTTTGAACACAGGAGATTTTTATCATGGAATTAGTAAGCGAAATTATGGGAGCGGGCCTATTTCATTCATACGGTGGTGGAGGCATTTTGTCAGGGTTCTTACACCCGATTTTAGGCCTCGACCATTTACTAGCAATGGTTGCCGTTGGTTTTCTAAGTGCACAGATGGGGGGCCGGGCTATTTGGACCGTACCTGCAGCATTCGTTGGCGTGATGGCAGTCGGAGCAATCTTAGGCATCGCAGGCGTGCCAGTTCCATTAGTTGAATACGGAATTACAGGCTCTGTTCTAATTTTAGGGTTAGGCATCTTAGCAAATCGGGGAATTCCAGAATGGGCAGCAATCGCTCTCGTTAGTGTTTTCGCATTCTTCCATGGGAACGCTCATGGCACAGAGTTACCAGAACTTTCGGAAACCATCGGTCTTATTATCGCTTACATTGCAGGATTCTTAATTGCAACAGCTGGGCTACATGTTATCGGTGCACTAATCGGCATCATGGCGATTCGTAGCGATAGCGGAAAAATGGCAATGCGCATCACCGGTGGTGTCATCGCTGCTATTGGCGTTTTCTTAGTAATGGGTGTTTAGGAAGTTATAAAAATCTAAACACCAGAGCCTACATCATTATTTCAATTCAAAAATTATTGGTGGATGAAGTTCATTTCACTAACTACTAATCACTAAAAATATGGACCTCAATTCCATCGAAGAACAAATCAAAAAGCCAGGCTATCTACTTTTTGTTGTCACAGCCCTAATCCTGCTCATTATCGGATGGGTCAATCTAATCAGTGTTGAAAGCGAAACACCATCGGTTTTCAACATGTACTCAATCCCCCAAACGATTTTTATTCTGGTCTATACAGTTTTTACTTTGGGATGGGCCAGATTGCTCTGGCGGCCGAATGATGATGAATGGCTTTTGAATTTTTTCACCAAAGCCCAAAACAAGCCAATTATCGGCCTTGCTGTTTTGGGTGTGGCGTCAATCATTCTGGCATCGATGTTTATTCCATCTTCACTGCATGATATTTGGCTTTTTCACCCTGCACTTGAAGCGGCCGTCATCATCTTCTTCCTGATGCTCGTCATCTTCATCGTTGTGTTTCGGGCAGGTGATGCTTCACGGCCGACACTTTGGAAATATGTTGGGTATCTCCTCATTGTGGTTGTTGGCGTTGAGATTTTGCTCCAGGCTGCCTCATTTTTAGGGCTTTCACCTTTAACAACATCTTTGGCAGAAGCGGTCGGACCGTATGACCGCATCTACTATGTCAATGGTGAAGGGGAAACGACCAACGCGTTTGCCAACGAGTTTGGCTGGCACTACCCGGAGTTTCGCCTTGAAGAAGAGTCCCACGTTGTTGCCGTTTTAGGTGATGCGCATATCAAAGGGTACGGCGTTCCGGCCGAAGAAAACATCGGCGTTGTGCTAGATCGGTTGCTCAATAGCAATGATCAGATCGGTTTGGAAAATCCAGAAGCGATCTCACTAGGGTTTCCCGACCTTGGAACCGGCCTGTTTCTTTCAGACACCACAGTGGAACACAACCGCGAAAATTATGAATTCGACGAAACAATCATTTTCTTTGACATAGGCTCAGATTTTCAGGTTGTGACAGAACCGAGCGATGAAGCTTTCTATTACTATCGTGACGGTGATGATGTCGTCATCGATGAGCGTAGCTGGGGTTTTCGCCATGATGCAGCCCATTACACCTTGTGGGGTTCGTCCGATGGCTTTAAGCCAAACCGCTCGCTTAACAGCCACATTATGCTCTCCCGTTTGGTACAGCGCGGGATCAAACTAAATGACACAACTTCAGCTAAAGTTCCTGCTCCACAAGAAGATGTGGCACTCCCCAACAGCTTCGTCTTCTATGAAGAAACTGACGACGATGCTCAATTCATCGTTAAAACTCAATTAACCAACCTCAATGAAAAAGTGTATGCGCCTAGAGATTTAACCTTGAACTTTGTCACGATCCCGGCGTTTACTGACAAATTTTATGCGCAAGCAGGCTCTGACTGGTCAACTGAATTTGGGGATGCGGATCTGTTCTTACCAGAGCGTGAGTTACGTGCCCATGCGGCCGACATCGGTATTTCGTTTTTAGCGATGGGTGAATATCTACGGGCGTCTGGTTTAAGTACGGCAGACGTTCAAGCACTATTTATGGATGAAGGGCGCGGCTATTTTACGGCCGAAGGCCACGCATTTTTTGCGCAAGCCGCATATGAATGCTTTTACGAAAAGAGCCTAGATAGCTCTTTTGGATGCGACCTCAACTAACCAAACAATCCAGCCACGGTCCTAAATATTTTAAAGGAGAAACTAAAAATATGACGACGTTAACTTCAAATGGAATTGCTCTAGATACATCTCCAGAAAAATTTGGCGAGCTACGAAACTCAATCGAAATTGCAAACGATCCAGACGCATGTCGGGCACGCATGGCTGACGAAGGGTATATATTCTTTCGAGGTTTAATGCCTCGTGACAAAGTGCTAGAAGCCCGTCGTGAGATTTTGCTTAAGTATGCGACTGTCGGTGAAATCGATGGGATTAATCATGATGTGATGGATGCCATCCAAGGCGACACAACTTTCATCGACAAAGTGAATCTCCGTGCTTTTACCGAAAGTGTGCGTAGCGGCCTTGCATACAAAGACGCAGTGATCGGCGATGAAGTGATCGGCTTTTGGAACCGCTTCTTTGGAACTGACACCCATCCTTATGATTTCCGCTGGCCCCGCTTTGTCCGGCCGGGAGAAGGATGCGGCTTCCATTATGATGGCCCATATATGAACCGGGGCACCGACAAAGTGTACACAAGCTGGATTCCATTGGGCGATGTCTCAAAAGAAGAAGGGGCATTAATCGTGCTTGAAAACAGTCATAAAGTTGACGACCTACTATCAAGTTATGCGAAGAAAGACGCTGACAAAGAAAAGATTCCTTGGCTGAGCACCGATCCCATCAAGCTTCAAGACAAATTTGGCGGCCGTTGGCTCAGCACAGACTTCCAAGCAGGTGACATGCTTTGTTTTACGATGCATACTCTGCACGGTGCGCTTGACAACAATTCACCGAAAAAGCGTTGCCGTCTGACCTCTGACACCCGCTATCAGCCTGCAAATGAACCGATCGATGACCGTTGGAATGGGGCTAATCCAGAAGCACATGGGTATGACAAAGTATTCTTGCCTGGCTTAGGGAAATGGAATAACAAAAACTTTCAGGACGAATGGAAACCGGTCGACAAACTTGGCCGATTAGCGTTGAACTAAACATCATCTCAAAGACCTTTCTGGTTTTAGAAGCCAGAGAGGTCTATCGAAGTACACAATGGATTTTTCCTGGACAGATGAGCAATTGAAGCTCAAACAAGACGCCATCGATTTTGCCCACAAAGAGCTGAATCACAATATTGCTGAACGGGAACGGAACAATGAGTTCCCGGCTGAAGATTGGAAGAAATGTGCTGAGTTTGGCATTTTAGGCTTGACCATTCCAAAAGAGTATGGCGGCCGAGGTGTAGACCCGCTCACAACCTTGCTCATCATGGAAGGGCTAGGGTATGGGTGCTTAGACAATGGACTGCCCTTTGCGCTTAATTCGCAAATGTGGAGCTTCCAGCCAGCGCTCTTAAAGTTTGGATCTGAAGAACAAAAGAAAAAATATCTTCCTCCAGTTTGCCGTGGAGAACTTGTCGGTGCATTTGGGATCACTGAAGTTGAAAGTGGATCCGACTCGTACGCAATGCAGATGACGGCTACCGAAGTTGAAGGCGGCTATGTGCTCAACGGCCGCAAAGCGTATATTACACTGGCTCCTGTTTGTGACTTGTGCGTTGTTTTTGCCTCTACTGATCTCGAGTTAGGGCGCTGGGGTATCACCGCTTTTATTGTTGAAAAGGGAACCAACGGATTCTCTACCAGTCCAGTACGCGACAAAATGGGCATGCGTACTACCCCGATGGGCGATCTGATTTTCGAAGATTGCTTCATTCCGGCCGAAAATATTTTAGGTCCTGAAGGAGGTGGTGTCAGCCTGTTTACCACCGCTATGGAATCAGAGCGTGGCTATATTTTTGCCAGCCAAGTCGGCCGACTCGAACGCCAATTAGAAAGTGCGATTGCCTATGCCAACGAGCGTCAATCTTTTGGCCAGTCAATTGGCAAATTTCAGTCGATATCAAATCGCATTGCCGATATGAAGCTACGCTTGGAACTCTGCAAAATGCTTATGTACAAAGTTGCATGGCTTGAAGAGAACAATCTGCCATTATTAATGGAAGCTGCAATGGCAAAGCTTTATCTCAGCGAAATGTTTGTTGAATCTAGCCTTGATAGCGTTCGGATTCATGGTGCCAAAGGCTACGTCACTGAATTCGAAATCGAACGTGATTTACGCGATGGTGTAGGTGGACTCATCTACTCAGGCACGTCAGACATCCAGCGAAATATTATTGCACGCTTACTTGGCCTTTAGGCCGATCAGCATAAAAGGCACTAACCACTTCTCACCTAAAATGATCTATCTTCTGCCACAAACGATCGAAAACAGCGCAAAAGCCTATCCCAACAAAGATGCGTTTCGCTTTGATGAAAAGGGAATCAGCTACGCTGAATTGCAAAATAAGATGAACCAAGTCGCTCG
>JBGCDP010000374.1:0-8242 GCA_045105475.1 Anaerolineae bacterium | reverse complement strand
GTACCGATCCACCTGTGGCGGCCGCCAGACCTCCAAGGGCAACAATTGACATTCCCCCACTGACGGCCGCCGTTGCCAAAGTTGAAATCTGCTGTGCCTTTTTAATGCCAGCGTTAGCCGTATTCGATAAGGGAACATTCCCGGCCGCTGGCATTTGGGTGTTATAGGCTGACGCTCCAATCTCATCCCGTAGCGTTGCCGTTACCAGCCCAGCCGTCCCCATCATCACATTGAACGCCAATTTCATTAAGTAGGTCACGGCGATAGATGCAACGATTAGAATCGGTAAGTAACCTGAAACAATATCCCCTATGTTTGGATTGGCTGGGAGAAAGATCGCCCCGCTCCCTAGCAATATTCCGATAATGACGGCCGACGCGAGAGTCAACATCCACAACATAAAATATTGCTTGATGATGTTCTCGATAATCTCTTTTCCAAATGAAAAGAATCCCAAAGGCAACACCGATAAAAAGAAGATGATTAAAACAAATGTTGCGGCCGCTATTGCCGCATAAATGACGGCAAACATCCCTTCAACTGCTGCTGGCCCAATCGTTAGGAGTGCGATAAAGAGCCCATCAACGGCCGCTTCTTTTCTTGCCTGCTGCGCTCCTGCGTCTTCGATATCGAAGGGAACCGTAAGCGGTCCCAATACGAATGAATCATAGAGAAGTGCATCTTCTGTCGTAATGTCGGCCGGGTCTACTTCTGGAAAGAAATCTGTATTAAATTGGGCCGGTAGCTCAAAATCCGGTGTGAGTGCTTCGGCACCCGTTGCTCTCATCGGAATAGCAACCAGATCTCCTATCTGCCCTGTTGGGGCAATCGTGGTTAATGCAAGATTGGCTGAATCCAAACGCATTTGCTCAATAAAACCAATGAGGTCATATCCCAATGTCCCACCGACAAATAAGGCACTAACCAGCACCCCCCACACAATGACTTGGGCCGGGTCAGCAATCCGATTCTTCACCCCTCCCCTATTGACTATGAGAAGAATTCCACTAAGAGATAAGGCTAGATACATCACCCCGGCTGGAGAAAAGACCAACCCATCTAACACCCCTGGCATAGCGGTTGAGATGCTGCCCATTAAGGTGTCTAGCAAATCTACCCACAAGGTATCTGTGGTGATAAAGGTAGCGATATTGTTGACCAGCTTGATGAGCCACCAAACGGTTGTTGCTATCCCGTAGTAAGTTGCAATGAGCATGTTGGCTAACATGCTGAGGAGCCATTCGATAAGCACGTCCATTAGTTCATTGCTCCTTTTTGGGTGTAGAACCACCCCACCCCGCCCAAAATCCCCACGAACAAAACGGCAATAAGCCACCAGACCCACTCAAACCGGCCGGGCGTATCTGATCCTGCGAGTCCTGATTCTTCGGCGACAATGGTTAACTCCACTTCAGGTTCTTCTATGTCTTCGATTGTCACTTCAAGCGTAGTTTCATCTTCATTCTCTTCAGCCGTTGTTTCAACTAATTCCGTTTCTGTTGGCTGAATAATCGCTTCGGCCGCCACCGGCTCCTCCGTTGGGACAATTTCGGCCGGGGCAAGCGTTGGCGGTGGTTCGCTATGCACGTCATGAGGAATATCAATTAATCCCTGCTCTGTTAGCCGAATCTCAATTTCAACTGAATCCCCTTTAAAGAGAACTGGATGCCTCCCCGCTCCAAGAATAAGGATGATCCCATTGACTAGATCTTCATTTGTGCCAAAAACCATCTCGCAGCGGCCGTCTACACCGGTTGTGCATTTAATCCGGGTCAAAGGCTTTCTGATCGATAGCTCCATCATTTTTTCTGCGGCCCGGTTTCCGTCTGCATCGACAACCGTCACAATGACGGTACGCTGCCGTAGATCCGCGTCCTGTTGAATCGGTAGTATCGGTATAAAAAAGAATGCAAAAATAAATAAAATGCTGGTTTTCATAGCTATTCCTCTAAAGTGATGGCGCTGGGTCAATCGCTTTCTTTGCTGGGTTATGAACTTCAAAATGGAGATGTGGCCCGGTACTGTTGCCAGTACTTCCAACGGTGCCGATCTGTTGACCAGCTGAAACAACATCCCCTACCCCGACATCGAGCGTGATAAGGTGCATGTAAATGGCACAGTAGCCATTCGCATGACAAAGTTCGATATTGTTCCCCCTCAATGCATGCCCCATTTCTGCGCGGGTTATCGTCCCATCTGCGCTGGCTAATGCCCCATGTCCGGCCGGGTATCCTAAATCTATGCCGTAGTGAATTTCCCCAAAATTAGCGATGTATAACGGATCGCAAAAAGTAGCGGTGGTATATCCCCAATTCACTCCACCAGCAGCAGGCCAACCGGTAAACGGATTGGCCGGGTCTAATATCCCAGCTTCCGCACAATCTACCGTCTCAGCCCCACCACCGCCGCCGCCTGTCTCACCAACGCTGTCAGCACATGAGCGCAGCGAGAGTAGCGACGTCGCAGCGATAAATAGAATGATGACCGGCAAAAAACGAATGATGATTTTTAGAATAAATGTCATTTTTTTATCTGGTGACTATCCAATGTGAGCGGAGTCCCTACGATGAGCTCGCTTGCATTACAAAATCACAATCAGCTTGGAGGTTGATCAAACAAAAATTTGAGTTGGAAGGAGGAAACAAAAACGGCCGTCCAAAGTCTGAAATTAATCAGCTTTTGGACGGCCGTGGCGCGTCAGTATTTAATTGGGTATTGAATTAAGCCGTAAAGAAGGCCGTGGCCTATCTAACTTCTGCTATTGATTCAAACTTCTGGTTCTTGTTTTACCCTTAGGTGTTAGTGATGAAACACGATACTCGCCTTTCTCACATTCTAAAAAGAGACGGATAATTCCTGTTTTTCCTTCTTTGCGTAAATTCCTTATTTTCCTAATCAACCACATTTCTTCTTCTGTGAAGTTTTGTGATTCTTTCATGGCTCTTGCGTATCCTACTGAAGGGATCTAATAAGTTCTTTTTTATCAGCCTCAGATAAAAGTGAAGCTTCAAATTGAACAGCTTGTAAGGGTGTTTCAGCCAAATCATCGGCTAAAAATCGAATTGGAAGACCACAGATTCGACTTAAAAGTAGCAGCCGTGGCCTGCTAATGTTTGAAAATCCAGTGCCGATAATCTTATACCAAAGTGATGATGAGATTCGTGTCCCTGCCAATCTACTCCGATATTCGACTTCTGAACCAGTCAAATTTTGCGCTTCCGCAGAAACCTGTAATTTCTCCGGCAACGTATACATTAAAATATCCTATATAAAGTCTAGCAGTATAGATCATGACTATACTTCTTTTCGATCTTACACTCTCACTCTCGAGTAGTCAAATACATATTTCCAGATTTTGTTTTTGCACTTTCCAAATATTCGAGCCACAATTATGGCTCGCATTTAAAGATCATTGTTTAAACAACTTTAAGCAATTCCTTGACTATCATTAAACCGATGGTATCATCTCGACGCAAAGGCGTCATAACAGACTTCCAATTAATGTTTCTACGCATCAATCCAAATTTCAATTTGCAAGCTGCTAATTTTGGCTCTAACCATGATCGTGTTTTAGTAATTGCCTTAATCGGGGCAACTCTTGAGGATGATTGGGAGCAAATTGATGGTAGCAGGATGCTCTTGATTGGCGGCAAAGCAGCCAAAGAAGAATTGAAACGCTGTCTAGACACCAAATCAGGGGGTCTAAATCGACAGACACTAAAAGAATTATTGCCAGGTGGTATGAGCAGTCGTGCACATACATCACTGCGGAAATTCTGTGGATTGTAATTTTTTTAGGTTACTGCTGGATCAGAAAATTTTTAGATTGGCTCGCCCAGTTTGTAGAAAATAAAAAAGACCAAACCACCTTGCCTAGAAAACAAATGGTTTGATCTTCTTGTGCACCTTAAAAATTTAATAATTAGTAAGGGTTTTTTTGATTGGGGGCTGGTTTTCGCAAACCAGCCCCTTATCAGCTCCTCAGGTCGGACTCGAACCAACAACCCTTCGGTTAACAGCCGAATGCTCTGCCATTGAGCTACTGAGGAATGTGTCTTTTTTGGTAAACATGTTTACCCTGACAGCGGATGAAATTATAGCATTCGCCTATACAGTGTCAAGAGCGAAAAGGGTTGTTTTTTGTAATGTCCTGATTACATTTTGCCCGGCCTACTATCCAAGCTCTTTTGCCGTGTCTCGCAAAACAAATTTCTGCGTTTTACCCGTTGATGTTTTAGGCAATGGCCCAAATACAACTTTACGGGGTGCTTTGAAATGAGCAAGCTCCCCTTTTACAAATTCGATAATCTCTCGCTCAGTCGCGGACTCACCATCTTTTAGCAAAACAAATGCACAGGGAGTCTCACCCCATTTTTCATGAGGCATCGCAACTACGGCCGCGTCCATCACGGCCGGGTGCTTAAAGATCGCCCCTTCAACCTCAATCGTCGATATATTCTCGCCACCCGAAATAATGATGTCTTTTGAACGATCACGCAGCTCAATGTAACCATCCGAGTGTAACACAGCTAAATCTCCACTACGGAACCACCCGCCATCAAATGCAGACGATGAAGCTTGAGGGTTTTTCAGGTATCCCTTCATGACAACATTCCCTCGAAATAGCACCTCTCCCATTGTTTGCCCATCGGCCGGGACCGGTTCAAGCGTAGCTGGGTCTGCCACGATCAGATCTTCAAGCATGTGGTACTTCACACCCTGACGCGAATTAATTTCAGCTTGCTCAGCAACTGACTGACTGTTCCATGCTGGATCCCAGTCGCAAATGACAGCAGGACCATACGTCTCGGTTAAGCCATAAACGTGCGTAATATCAAAACCGCTTTCAGCCATTGCTGCCAAAACCGCGGCCGGTGGTGGTGCACCTGCCACCATCCCCTTGATTTGTTGGCTCTTCTTCGCTTTTAGCTCAGCGGGTGCCATAGCGATCATCTGATGCACAATCGGTGCACCACAATAATGGGTAATGCCCTCTTTTTCAATTGCGTCATAAATCGCGTCAACACGCACCTCACGCAAGCAGACGTTTGTGCCGCCCACGGCCGCCATCGTCCATGGAAAACACCAGCCATTGCAATGAAACATCGGCAGCGTCCAGAGGTACACCGGATGCTTCGGCAACTCCCATCCAACAATATTGCTAGTTGCGTTCAGGTAGGCACCACGATGATGATAGACGACCCCTTTAGGATTTCCCGTTGTGCCAGATGTGTAATTTAGCGAGATCGCCTGCCATTCATCGGCCGGAAGCTGCCACTCAAAGTTAGAGTCACCTGTCGCTAAAAATGCCTCATAATCCATCGTGCCTAGCAAATTCCCACCAGAAACCGTTTTATCGTCAATGTCGATTACCAGAGGCTTCTGCTCGGCTAAAGCCAAAGCTTCACCTATTACGGCCGATGCCGTTCTATCGGTAATCAACACCTTTGTCTCCGCATGGCCGAGCATAAAAGCGATGTTTTTTGCATCAAGACGAGTATTGATCGCATGTAAAACGCCGCCCATCATCGGCACGCCAAAATGAGCTTCATACGTCTCTGGCGTATTAAATCCCATAACCGAAACAGTATCTCCTAATCCCAACCCTTGCTTGCTCAATGCAGAAGCAAGCCGACGACAACGGGCAAACGTTTGAGCCCATGTATAGCGTCGTTCACCATGTACAACAGAGGTTTTACTGGGGTAAACGTGAGCCGCCCGCGCCAAAAAAGAGAGTGGTGACAGTGGGGTGTAGTTAGCCTTGTTTTGATTAAGATCGGTTTCGAAAATATTGGGCATTTTTTCCTCTAGGTGTAAGACTCTGGCTAAAGCCGGAGTCAAGAAAAGATGGATTCAAACTTTATTTCACAAACAAAAGCGTATTTGACCAGTCGGCCGATTTGGCTAGGCATCTCGCTAGGCGTTTTGACAACACTGATTGCTATACTCATTCGGCCGTTGACGCTCTACAGATATGCCAGCGATCCACTTCAACTTGTACAACCGATTATCCAACTACGTTTCGGATTGATCAACTTTAATTGGAGATTGCCTGTTATCCATCTTCTATTTATCGTTTGGATCAGCTGTATAGCACCCTTTGGATTAAGTCTAAAATGGCCAAAACTATTTAGTACAGACAATGCAGTGCTTGCTGCAAGAGTAGCTGCCTTGATCAGCATGGGCTACATATGGTGGATACGTGTAGACGCAATCCCAGTCTTTATTTGGTACGGTATGTCAACTGCAGCTAGTTTTGCTGCAATTTCTTGGTTAACAAAAATAATTGCCCAAATTTTTGGGTCAAATAAATTAAGATTTTAGAATCACTATACAATTCGCCAATCCATCTCTTTTGCCTTTGCCTGCAGCTCTGCATCTGGCGAAACAGCAGCCGGATTTTCACTAATCTCTAGCAAAAAAATATCTGCTCCAGAATCCCCATATGCCGCATAAATCTTCCCGTTTGGAACTAAATATCGCACCTGTATCACTTTCTGATGCACGGTTGTAAATGGCAAGACCACTTTCCCTGTTAGTTTCCCATCAAACATTTCAAAACGAGTTCCAATCGATTCAGCCCCTATTTTGGCAGCAAATTTTGACAAGATTGGTTCTGCCAAGCCGGAGATCAAAATCACCCGCCTTCCGGCCGCTAAATGCGCCTCAAGTTCAGCGACGACAGCCTGATTGCGTTTTGGCCAAAGCTCGTTCTCAACCACCCATTCAGCCACAGCCTCAAATTTTTGTGTCGAAAAACCGGCAAATAGTCGGTAGATACCTTGAATCCAGCTTTCACGAAACGCCTGTGGATCTGCCACCCACCCCATGTTGTAAGCCAAACCTCTGGGCAAATTGGGTAAGTAAAAACGATAATAATCAAAGCTTTGCCCGTTTTGCTTCAGCCAGCCGCCCAATGCCTTCCAAGTGACCCCATTTGACAAAGTCCCTTCCATATCTGAAATAACGAGGGGCTCATTTCCGTGTCTCTTTGTTTTGAGATGCGTTGTAATTAAAGGCATAAATCAGATGGTACTGTACGAAATAAAAACGGGCCATCGAAATCGATGACCCATCAACAATCAAATAAATGATACTAAGCGAAAACTATCTGCTTTCGGCCGCTTTCTTTGCCTGTTTCAAAGCTTTAGCACGCTCTGACTTCGACAACATACGCTTGCGAATGCGCAGATTCTCAGGAGTAACCTCAAGCAATTCATCATCGGCCAAATACTCAATGCATTCGTCCAAACTCATATTCCGTGGTGGCGTAAGGCGATTATCAATCGATTTAAACGATGTACGCATGTTATCAAGATGCTTTTTCTTGGTGACATTAACGTCTAAATCGCCGGCGCGTTGATGTTCACCAACAACCATTCCGGCATAAACATCAATCGCTGGGCCCACAAACAAGACACCACGTGTTTCAGCGCTTTTCAAGCTAAACGGCGTGGTTGTTCCTGTCTCGTGTGACACAAGAGAGTCTTTACTACGGGATGAGATGATGCCAGCACGCGGTCCATAATGTGCGAAGACACTGTTGATTACGCCGTTACCACGGGTCGCGGTCATGAAATTATGACGGAATCCCAAAAGACCACGGGTTGGAACAATATAAGTCAGACGAGTCTGACCATCTGCCTGCTCTTCCATCCCCTTCATTTCCGCTTTACGTTTACCAAGCATTTCAACAACAGCTCCGACAACTTCGGCCGGTACTTCGATAAATACTTCTTCATAAGGCTCAAGCATTTTTCCATCAACCTCTTTGAGGATGACTTCCGGCCGTGACACTTCAAGCTCAAACCCTTCACGCCGCATCGTTTCAATCAAAATGCCTAAGTGAAGCTCACCTCGGCCGCTGACTGCAAATGAGTCAGGGCTATCAGTTTCTTCAACACGCAATGCAACGTTTGAGCGCAGTTCGTTATACAAACGGGTCCGCAACTGACGTGAGGTCACAAATTTGCCCTCTTTGCCTGAGAACGGTGATGTATTAATGCCAAACGTCATTCGAACGGTTGGCTCTTCCACATCGATAGTTGGTAAAGCCACCGGGTTTTTCGAATCAGCCAGTGTATCGCCAATAGCAATGCCATCTAGCCCAGCAATGGCGATGATGTCACCGGCCGATGCTGTCTCAACCTCAACACGGGCCAATCCGTCATATACACTTAGATAACGTGCTTTTTCATTGGTCTTTTTGCCATCACGCTGAATACGCGCCAATGGCATTTCG
>JBGCDP010000373.1:0-6270 GCA_045105475.1 Anaerolineae bacterium | reverse complement strand
TTTGGGCGTCATCGAGCAGTGTGGCTACAACATTGAGAATGTGCTCAAGTTTATCGGCTCAAAACCGCCGGAGTTCTTCGATAAAGAGTAATCACTGAATATGAAATACCAAAACGCAAAAAAACTGGTTCGCGACTATTATGACGCGATGGAAAATGCCACGGCCGACACTGTGGCCGATGTGCTAAAGCAATACACCAACGGTGATGAATATCACTGGCGGGGCGTGTATCCGTTTCGGGAGCAATTTGGGGCTGAGAATGTGGCGCAAAAATTTTGGTCACCCCTCATGCGCTCACTGCGTCACTATCAACGCCGTATGGATATTTTTATTGGTGGAACCAATGAGATTAGCGGTGAAATTTGGGTCATGAGCATGGGGAACCTAATGGGGTTGTTCGATGAGGATTGGCTCGGGATTCCACGGACACGCAAAATGGCGAATCTACGTTATGCGGAATTTAGCTGTGTTGAAGATGGGAAAATCACCAAAACAGGCATCTTTATCGATGTGATCGGGATGATGGTGCAGGCTGGAACGTATCCATTACCACCTTCAACCGGAGTCTATTTCAACTACCCTGGTCCACGCACACACGATGGCTTGGTCTATGAAGATCAACCGGAAGAAGAGGGTGTCAAAACACTCAAGCTGCTCAATGAGATGATTGATGATCTGACTTCCCTTAACGTTAGTGGTGCAATGGGTTGCCCGCCGGAAGTACTTGAGCGAACATGGTCGGATCGGATGATTTGGTACGGCCCGGCCGGAATCGGAGCAAGCTACACGATTCCACGCTATCAGGAGCAGCATCAACTCCCGTTCAGAAACAATCTGGACGACAAGGTGTTTAACGGCCATGTGTGCCGCTTTGCCGAAGGGAACTTTGCCTGCTTCTTTGGCTGGCCTAATCTGTCTAATCGAGCCATTGGCGGCTTTTTAGGCTTACCGGCCGGGGCTGGCGGGGCGGACATGCAGGTGGTTGATGTCTATCGGCGTGAAGGGGATAAGCTGATGGAGAACTGGGTGCTGATCGATATCCCGTATTGGCTCAAGCAACAAGGGCTCGATGTATTGGATCGGACCGCAAAGATTTTGAACAGTGATCAATAAAAATATTCATAACCACAACAAAGAATTCATCGGCCGGTTGCGATCAGCCCTTTACAACGTCAACCGATCTCAGCTAAAAAGTCAGTTGGGTGAACTGTTTGCGGCCGATTGTGACATTCACTTAGCGTTTCCATTTGAAAATTTAGATGGACCCAACGAGCTGTATGAACAGGCATATCGGCCGCTGCTTGATGCGATGCCTGACCTTGAACGGCGGGATCTAATTGTGATGGCGGCCGAATCAAATGGACAAAATTGGGTCGGTTGCCTCGGCCACTATATGGGAGTTTTTGAACGGCCGTGGCTCGATATTCCCCATACGAACCATTTGGTCGCCATGCGCTATCATGAGTTCTATCGTATCGAAAACGACCAAATCGTTGAAATGCAGGCATTGTGGGACATTCCGTCTGTGATGATGCAGGCGAACGCGTGGCCGATGTTGCCTAGCTTGGGCCGTTCATGGCCGATGATGCCGGGACCCGCTACCAACGATGGGATTATTGCGGCACCATATGATCAGGCACAGGCCGATGCAAGCATTAAGCTCGTTATGGATATGCTAACCGACCTTGGCAATAACAACGAGGGGGTTGAAGCGATGAACTTAGACAAATATTGGCACCCTGCATTTAACTGGTATGGCCCGGCCGGAATCGGAGCGATGCGGCGTATTTCTGGCTTTCGCAATTGGCACCAAATCCCATTCTTAAAGTCGATGCCAGACCGAGGGGCATTTCTTGAAAAAGGGGTTTCGCTGGGTGACGGAGATTATGTTGGCTTTACCGCTTGGCCCGGCATGTACATGACATTTTCAGGGGACGGGTTTTTGGGGACAGCTCCATCTGGACAAAAGCTGACGATGCGCAGTTTAGATTTTTGGCGTTGTGAAAATGGGCTGATTCGAGAAAACTGGGTGTTGGTTGATATCCTCGATTTTTATCAGCAAATGGGGGTTGATGTATTTGAACGAATGCGAGAAATGACTCCAGCACGTCGCTCAAATGCGTTTAAGGATTAGACCTTTACTGATAACGTTTGTTGATTTCTTTTAGCGATCATCTCGATTGCGTCCGATAGATGCTCATCATCAATCGCATAATCGTCACGCTCAAGTCGAATTTTATGAGCCTCTAGCAACACTTCTGCATGGGTACTGTGGATGGGCGGCTCAAACTTATAGGTAGCCAATTCAATCAACAGCCCCAATGGGTCACGAAAATAAATCGAATCCATAAAGCCACGATCTTTATTGCCACTGTGTTTGATACCTGCTTCATCAAGTCGTTTGGCGACCTGGTTATAGGTGACGCGCGACACGTTGAACGCAACGTGATGTATATTGCCGATCACTTCTGGGGTGGGAGTGGGGTCGGCCGTGCGGCTTTCGCGGGTAAAGATGGTGATTAATCGGCCGTCACCCGGATCAAAATAAAGGTGATTGTCATCAGGGACATCAAGATTAGGTTGCTCAAAAATAAAGGGCATTCCGAGAACACCTTCCCAAAAGTCGATACTGGTTTGGCGGTCTGCGCCGATAAGGGTGATGTGGTGGACACCTTGAGCTTGAAGTTTTTTCATAATTGGTTTCTTTTACAACGAATACTACAAATTTTCTCAAACCATTTTTGAAAAACTATTCTAGCTTTTGTGATTCGTTATTGAATAGTTAGCTTATTAAATTGTGCGCGATCAATTTGACCGCTTCGATTTCATCTTGATTGACAGTATGACCCATGTTGGGATAGATGCGTTTGTCTACGCTGGCACCGAGGGTTTCGAATACTCCGGCCGTTTCATGGACACGGTCAACTGGAATGTGGAAATCAATGTCTGAGCAGCCGAGAAAGATCGGTGTGCCTGCCATCGACCCTGCGTAATTTCGTGCGGTGTCTGGTGGGCCAATCACACCACCGGATAAAGCAAAGACGCCCCCATACCGCTTGGCATTACGTGCGACATATTCACTTGAGAGGCAAGCCCCTTGAGAAAAACCGCCGATCATGATTTTTTCAGATGGGATTCCGCCCGCTTCGATATGCGCAACGAGTGCGCCAATCTTAGCTAAACCGGAATCAAGGCCGGGTTGATTCGATTCCATCGGTGCTAAAAAACTATTGGGATACCATGTATTTTGATGGGCCTGTGGTGCAAACACCGCAAAGTCGCTGAGTTGGAATTCGTCGGCTAGGGTCAAGATGCTGGGCGCGGTTGCCCCCCGGCCGTGGATGATAATCATGGCCGCCTGAGCTTCTTCGAGAGGCAAACCGGCCGTTGCTGTAGATGTATTTTCGTGCATATCGTTTTAAGCGTAGCTGTCTAAATGAATGGGGGGGACCATCGTTTCGATTTTGTCTCGATGTTGTTCTAGCCATGACGGCAGTTTTAGTTCGGAGCCGAGAGATTCTACTGGCTCGTCGTATAAAAAGCCGGGAGCATCAGTGGCAACTTCAAATAAGGTGCCATTGGGTTCACGAAAATATATTGAATGGAAATATTGACGATCTTTGACGCTGGTGGCCGGATGACCGGCTTGGCGTAATGCTTCTAAATATTCAAGCTGTTCGCTGTCGTCAACGGTACGAAAGGCGACATGATGAACAGAGCCTGCACCCAAACGACCTCGAGCATGCCCCAGCCGGACGAGCAGATCGACAAATTGACCGTAGCCGCCAGCACCTTGGTATCGAACACGATTCCCTTCTTGGCCAACCAATTCGTAGCCAAAGCTACCGGTCAGCAGAGCGGCCGTGGGGGTAGCATCGTGCACGCCTAATGTCACCCCGTGAAATGCTTGGAGAGCATGTTCGGCCGGAATCGGACCGTTTTCCCAATGCTCAGGAACCGGCTCATCGACATGCGCAACAAGCTCGATAACCATGTCCTCTGGGTCAGAAAAAACAAGTACACTTTCACCGAATCGTGTTTCGATCACATGTTCAATCTTTTGATCATTCAGCCATTCCTGCCACCAGCGTACTGAATCGGGCCTGATAGCGTATGCGGTAGCCAAAGTTTCCCCATTTCCCCGCCGCCCTTTGGCAATGTGGGCCCACGGAAAAAATGTCATGATGGTACCAGGGCTACCAACGTTGTCGCCGTAGTAAAAGTGATATGTGCCGGGGTCATCGAAGTTGACCGTACGCTTAACGAATCGTTGCCCTAGGACCTTAGTGTAAAAATCAAGATTTTGTTGGGGATTGGCGGTCATACAGGTGATATGATGGATGCCTTGAATTCTGTTCATGATATTTAGTAATCAGCTATCAGTTGGTTGATATCGCTTTGAGAACCATTTGATTTCCAGCCGGATCTTTAGCTTCAAAGCCAGCATTGATTTCATTAAATGAAATGTTGTTTTCTTTGAGTCGCGCTAGAACCTGCTCAAGTTTGTCTTGAGCTGAAAAAACCAGCTCGTAACAGTCTAGCCCTAACGCATCGGCCGGAGGTGGAGCCGCACCACGAGAGTTCCAAATGTTGGACCCGATATGATGATGATACCCACCTGCTCCGAAGAAGCCGGCTTGGGTGCTCATATATGCCGTCTGCGAAAAGCCAAGAATATCTCGGTAGAAGGCGATCGCTTTTTCAACGCTATCGACTTGAAGGTGAATGTGGCCCGTTGTTGTGCCAGATGGCATCTGGCTAAATGGAGTGGCGTGCGCGTCGGCCAGCAGGCTGGGAATATCAACGCGCAAGGTGTCCATTTGGATGCTTTCGCCACTGACGGTCCACGTATCTCGCGGCCGATCCCAATATATCTCTAGTCCATTTCCTTCAGGGTCGTTGAGATAAAGGGCTTCGCTCACAATGTGATCACCAGCCCCATCAAGTTGATGGTTTTGAGAGTAGTGACGGAGCCATTGACCTAGATCTGCCCGCTCCGGCAGCAAGATGGCTAAGTGAAACAGACCGGTGGCATGTGGATGTGCCCGGCCGTCTGGTTTGCTAATCATACGCAAGATCGGCCGATTGTCTGAGGCGATGCCAAGCACGGCCGACTGGCTATCTTGTTCCAACAGGTTTAGGCCAATTTCTGTTTGATAGAAATCGATCATGTTTGCTAAATCTTTGACTTTTAAGGTTGTTAGGCCGACTTTCAAGTCTTGATCGATTTTAAAATTCGTAGTTGTGATCATATTATTTCTCTGCATTTAAATTTAAACGGACCTTAGTCCACTTGAGAGCAATATAGTAAGTCTGAGCCTGAGGATTGTCAACGCAGACAGTGCGAATTTAGACAGAAATCTAACATGCTGGTTTACGAAGAGCGTTTAGCTATGACGGGCTGAATAACAATTTCTAAAGGTCCAACAATTTAGGACTTGATATTAACTTATCGTATAATCTTTCTGTGCTAGAAGATTTGGGTAGAGATGCTCAGAAGTCGACACACCCACTCCCCAAAATAAACGATTAGAACTTTAAGAACTCTTGTCTTTGACCCTCACGACTTTTCGTGATTCGTAAAATGGCAAGGGTTTTTTTTTGTACCGGAACAACGTGAAATGGGAAATTCATTCTCGTTTTGCGTCTTTTTTTGTTTGCCTAAAAGGAAAAGTGGTGAGGATGACATATCAGGTTTTAGTTAGCCAACGGTCAGGCTTGGAAACAGATATTGGAAAAGGGTATCTACAAACGGCCCAGCAGCTGGGAGTCAAACAACTGACTTCTTGTGATGTGAGTCGCCTATATTTTGTAAAGGGTGATTGTGATCAAGCCGGTGTGGAACGCCTTGCAAGTGAGCTTTTGGCTGACCCGGTGACAGAGTCGTTTGAAGTGACTTCGCTGGATTCGCTTAAGCACAACCAATCCAGTGATAGGACTTCTATAGAAGTGACGCTTTTGGCAGGGGTTACTGACCCCGCGGCCGAAAATTTGATGCGATCGGCTGATATGATCGGTGTCTCATTGGAGCAAGCGGCGACAGGGGAACGCTTTACGGTAGGGAGCAACGGGGAACTTACAGACGAGCAACTACAAATTCTCACAGACAAAGTTTTTTCAAATCCAGTTGTACAACAGTCGGCCGTCAACCAACCCATCATTCCACCGTTTTTTGATCCGGCCGGGGCCAATGATTTGGTCGAGACTGTATCACTGATCGAAGCCAATGATGATGAGCTAGTCACCATCAGCCAAGAACGGCGTTTGAG
>JBGCDP010000372.1:0-12268 GCA_045105475.1 Anaerolineae bacterium | reverse complement strand
GTCTCAATTTGGACCGCTTTAGGATTCTCCTCTGTGTTCAAATCTATGCCCGACTGGCCGGAAACTGTATAAACCATCGCTTCCCCCACCATGTCGGGCAGTTCAATCTGAATCGTGCCGGACTTGCTTAAGTCATAATTTACAATCGACAGATAAACGGTCTTTTGTTCAGGGTCATAGGTTGCGGCCGCATCGATTGTGGGAACTTCGCTGTACGCCACTTGCAAACCGATTTCCGGGCTACTAAACGTTGGGGTTTCCACCACCTCACACCCGATTCCAACCGATCCCCGAAAGCGAGTCATTAAGTCAAGAACGAGTGTCGAAGGAGTCGCCCAAACCGATCCTTGAGTAATGCGATAGTTCCCCATCACATTCGTAAAATTAAATGGTGCTGACATGTGGACCATGTCGCAATTGCGTAAAACAGAGTTCATCACCCCACCCGTATACAACCCATCAGCCAAGTTGTATTCTTCTAAAAATAGGGGAGGCTTAGCCCGCAGATATGGATTCCATTCGTCAAACGCAATCGGCACGGCCGGATCTGAATTTGCTTTTGAAATTTCAATCGTTGTGTCCAAAAGTTGATCAATTTCATGCGCGGCCGCCAATTGAGCCAGAACCAAATCTTCGACTGGAGGTGGTGTTGCCCAACTCATCGTCCGGATCGAATACCAATGGAAGCTGAGTACATCCATCTCTTCGCCAGCGATCTCGAGTACACGCCGATTCCAGTGGCTGTATTGGTCACTCGGTACACCCACGGCCGGTAAATACAGATCGGGATCAACCGCCAACATCGCCTTCGAGAACTCTAAATAACGGCGAGCATAAGTCTCAGCATCCACATGCCCATCTTGCCAATTGCCAAACTGCTCATTCCCCACAAACCACGTTTTAACGTTGTACGGTTCAGGGTGGCCGTTTGCGGCCCGCATCGCCCCAAATTTTGTGCTCGTATCGCCGTTGCAATACTCAACCCATTCGGCCGCCTCTTTGGCACTTCCCGTCCCCATGTTGATCGTCAGCACCGGCTCAGAATCAACGAGCTTACAATACTGCATAAACTCATCTGTTCCCACATCATGGTATTCCCAAATTTGCCATGCTGGGTCAAGATACGGCGGCCGTTTATCACGGTCACCAATCCCATCTTGCCAATGGTAAGCCGAAGCAAAATTGCCGCCTGGCCAGCGTAGCCACGTCGGCGTCCAATTGTCTTTAATCGATTCGATTACATCTGCTCGAAAACCGTTGACATGGGTTGCTTGCATCAGAGATGCCCGGCCGATCCATAACGTGCCTTCATCTAAAAACGTCACCGCAAAGCGGCCGTCTAGCTCTTCTTGCTCGATGGTGAGTGTCGTCGTATAGGTTTTCCAATCGGTTGAGACAGTGTCAATGTTCCAACTCTGGTTCCCTACCGTCACCGTCACACGCTGCCCGGTCCCTTTCATCACCATGCGCACTTCGTACGTTCCGGCACGTTTCAGCAAGAGCCCATTTTGGCAAATACCGTGCGGCAAGCTGTCTGACTCTAGAATTTTGATCCGCTGTGACTGTTGGGCCGTCCACACGCCACGCATTCCGGCCGGGGGATGAATCCCCTTATGCACCGCGTGATCCATCTGATAGCGAGCGCGCACATAAAAGTCAGTGCAATCATGGGTGCAAATAACCCGCTCATAGTCAGGGTTTACCGATTCCCAGGGTTTCACAACCCCTGCGTTCGGGTTTCGTTCGGCCCCGCTAATCATGGCAACAAAATTGGGATCGGGACCAGAGAACTTGGGCGATTTCAGCATTTCAGCCCAAACGCCGCCATAAATCGACTCTCCAATTTGCTCTAAATTTGCACCATAAAGATAGTGATTAACTTCGCCAATAACGTGTGCTGGATTGACTTTTATCGAGGCTGAAAAGGACATGATTTTTAGTTACCAATGGCTAGTAACCAGTGAAAATCCACCGATTACTAGGCCAGTGAATGTTGACCATTGGAATAGGCCGATTATTTTTTGCTAGTCACTTATTACTTCCTGTTGCCGTTAGGCCGGAAGTGCCCAAACTTTCTCAGGCGCAAACCGCAAATTAACTTCATCTCCCTCTTTAAAGGTTCGAATCGATTGCGGATCAGCCACGACCTGGAAAAGCTGCTCCTTGACCATTACCTTGTAGCGAGTATGGGTCCCCATGTAAACGTGGGAAGTGATGTGACCTTTTGCGATGTTCGATGCGTCATCGGCCGCACCCATCTCAATCGACTCCGGCCGGATACTCATCAAAGCATCCCCTGAATTAAGAACCCCCTGTGGCACAGCAAATTGACCAACCGATGAGTCAAATCGACCCCCATCAAGCTTGCCCGGCAAGAAATTTAACCCACCAAAGAAACGTGCAATTCGCTCTGTCGCTGGCTGTTCATAAAACTTGTCTGGCGTGTCGTTTTGGCGCAAAACCCCGTCAAAAATAAGTGCGATTTTGTCTGCCAAAATCACAGCCTCTTCTTGATCATGGGTCACAAACACCATCGTTACCTTTGTGTCTTTTTGAATGCCTCGAATCAGCTCGCGCATCTCATCACGCAAATGAGCGTCCAAGTTGCTCAATGGTTCATCAAGTAAAAGTACATTAGGCTGTACGATCAAAGCACGAGCCAATGCGATACGCTGCTGCTGTCCACCAGAAAGCTGCTTCGGCCGACGATCTTCAACACCGGGTAGCTGCACCAGTTCCAGCATTTCAGCTACTTTTTTCTTGATTGTTGCCTTGTCTACCCCGCGCATCTTCAAGCCAAAGCCAACGTTTTCACCGACCGACATATACGGAAACAGTAGATAGTTTTGAAACACCATCACCGCCCCACGTTTTTCTGGCGGGATGGGAGTCTGGCTGACTCCGTTGAACAGAATATCTCCGCTCGTTGGCGTCAATAGTCCGGCGATCATTTTCATGGTCGTCGTCTTGCCACAGCCTGATGGCCCTAACAATGCGTGCAAACCACCCGACTCAATATCTAGATTAAGGTCATCAACCGCCTTAACGGTTGCACCCGGATAAATTTTGTTGAGATGTGAAATTGATACCTGTGTCATACGCCTCCAATGCCTCCAACGGCCGCATCTTCCCCAGTCACATAGCGTGACGAAAGAAGCAAAACCCCAATCGCTGGCAGCACGAACACAATGCTGACGGCCGCCGTCAACGACGTGTCGTTAGTCCCTGCTAGTGTGAATAAAACCAGTGGCAATGTCTTAATCGTGCCACCGCCGATCAGTAATGTTGTAATGTATTGACTCCAAGAAATTAGAAAAGCGAACAGCCCAGCGACCATCATCCCTGGAAAAATTGCAGGTAAAGTCACATACCAAAATGTCGCAAACCAACCCGCCCCCAAGCTTCGCGCCTGCTCTTCAAATTCAGGATTGTAGTTCGAAAAGACCCCAGCCATCACCAAAACCACATAGGGCATGATGGGGGAAAGCTGCACCAAAATCACACCTAAATAGGTGTCGGCGATACCGTAGCGAATAAACAAAACAAGCACGCCTAAAATAACGGCAAGAGGGGGAACAATGGTTGGGGCAAGCAGAAAAAATTCTACAACCCGTTTCCCTTTAAAGTCATACATGCCCAAGCCACGGCCAGCCGGGATGCTAATAATGACCGAAATTAAAGTGACTACCGTTGCGATGAAAATTGAATCCCAAAACGCGCTGATTACCCCAGATGAGGATGCAAATACCTCTTGCCAAGCACGCATGCTCCAACTTTCAGGTAGCAACAGCGGGAATGGCCAGCGAAAGGCGAATGACCAAATCACGAGTGGGATAAGCGGCAAAATAAGCCACAAGATCATTAGTGTGATGACGGTCCAGCGGATAATAATTTTTCGGCGTGGAACCTTTTCGCCAGGTTGCGGTGTAGCTAACACAGACATATTTAGTCACTCCTCACAAGGCGACGAGAAATCGTCATATAAACAAAAATTAAAACCATGCTAATCAGGGCAATAATGATGGCGGTTGCCATCGCTTCCGGCCGTGCATTTAAGTCAGGATTGGTGTAATTTCGCACCGCCAATACCGATAAATGTTGTGGGAACGACTGCCCCAAAATAAACGGAATCTCAAAAGCACCAAAGGTAAACGCCAACACAATTACTGAAATCGACAAAATCCCCGGTAAGATCAAAGGCAAAAGCACATAGCGGAACCGTTGCCACTTGCTTGCTCCAAGCGTCTGGGCCAACGATTCATAGTCATCCCCAATTGATTGCAAAATGGCGAGCACAACAACACCGATAAACGGAATTTCTTTCCAAACATATTCAGCGATAATGCCGATGGCAAAGCGGTCAAAGACCAGCTCTGGAAACTGGGCCGGTGTTTCGATTAAGTTCACCGCATACGACAAGCGAGCCAGATAGCCACCTTGCGTAAACAAAAACAGAATGCCAATCGCACCGACGATATGGGGAATCGGTAAATTGAGCTGGAAAAGGAAAGTCATGAACTTCTTTCCCTTAAAGTTTTCGCGCAATACGAGCCCCGCAACCACTGCCAAAAACATCGAAATAACCGTTGATGTAATCGCGATATGCAACGTTAAAGCGAGCGAGCGTAAAAACCCGTTGCTCGTCAAAATGCTGCGATACGCTTCTAGGTTCGGTTCAGTTAACCCGATCAGCGGAAAATAGTTAAAGCTGCGAATCAGCCCAAAAAAGAGCCCGCCTACAAACAGCACTAAAATAACCAACAGGGCCGGGCTGAGTAATATCCATGGTCTAAATCGTTCGTACATAAAAGAACTCTTGAAAACAAAATAGATGTAGGGGCGCGGATGCCCCGAAAAATGGTGCAAAAAAGCACAATTATCAGGGGCAACCCGCCCGGGGCATGAAAATATCTAAATGCCGAGGGTGGGTTGGGCCTGTTCCTTTATTAAAGCCGTTAGATACTTCTGGCCCATCCGCACCCCTATATGAAATACTGACTTATTGCTCTAACACATTCGCACGCCAGCCGTTCTCTAAGATCGACTGTAAGTCGCCCAACTGCGGTAGCGCAGGAGCAAACTCAGCGATTGGTAAACGAGCTTCGCTCAGTTCAAGATTCGCGAAATCTTCCTGTACATCTTCCGGCAATCTGTTTACAACCACGGCCGGCATCGAACCGATGTCATTCGTGAGTGTGAACTGATTTTCAGGAGCCTGCAGCAGGTTGGCTATAACCATCGCACCCGCTTTACTGTCTGAGTTAAACGGAATCGCTTGGTAATGCGCATTAGCCGTCATCCCTTCTTGGAACATCATCTGACGCATCGTGTCTGGATAAACACCATCTGCGATTTGATTGTCGATACCACCGACACCAAAGCTGATGCTGAACGCAACTTCCCCATTTTTAACTAAGTTTTGCAACTCAGTTACGTCATTTGGATAAGTCCGGCCTTCACGCCAGAGGCATTCTTCGATTCCGTTGAGTGCTTCCCAAAGTGCAGGTGATTGTTCTTCAAAAGGCCCTGTAACGGCTGATGATCGGCCGACCCAGAAGTCGCTTTCGCCCGTGTAGTGGTAAAGCAGACCGGTGATAAATCCGGTACCTGTGAAGTCAGGCGGTGCTGGATAAGTAAACAAGCCGCGCGCTTCATCTGTACAGATGTACTCCATGAAATCGTCAATGTTGTTTGGCGGATTCACCCGTGCGCTGTCATATTCAATAACCAGCTGAGATGTACCCCAAAGCGACTCGTAGCCACTAATTGGCCATCCAGCGTCAAAGTTGTAATAACCACCGTCGGTATCGATAAATTCAACATTGGGCAAAAATTCAGCATACGGGCCAAACAGCAAGTCTGGTTGACGCAGCGTGATGAAGTTTTCAGCGTTGATCCAAATCATGTCAACAGAGCCACCTGTGGTTTTGCCAGCTTCAGCTTCACCTAGGACTCGATTGATCGCTTCGCCAGTGTCATTAACATGGACGAATTCAAGCGTCACATTACAACAGTCCATCGCCTGTTCAGCAATCTGGATATCCATAAAGGTGTTCCATGTGTCGCTACCGCCCCAGTGATACCAAGTAACGGTTTGGCCATCAGCCTCAGCCAGAACTTCGTCCCAAGACATGTTGGCCAAATCTGTATCAACAGACTTTGGACCTTCTACTTCTACGACTCGGGTTACTTCCACTTCTTCAACCACAGTTTCAACAATCGTTTCGCCTTCAACAACTCGGGTGACTTCGACTTCTTCTGTGATTGTTTCAGTTACAACTCGAGTAACTTCAACAGGTACTTCAATAACCTGTGGTTGACATGCCGCTAAAAGCAGCGCCAATCCGGTGATCCCCATCAGGGGTAAAACAAATTTTTTCATTTTCTTGAGCCTCCTAAACTCTAGAATCTGACACCAATACAGACTTTACAAAAAAGTTTACGCATGTTTTTAGACAATACATTTACTTCCTGAATTAACTAAGAGCGAGCAACTTGATTTAGCAATTTACGCCATCTAGCTGCAAGTAATCTTTATAGGGAACCTTCTCAACAAGCTTCATCTTCCACCATGCGGCGCATTCGAGAAGTTCATCAATCATATTTCCTTGACCGATGGCGTAATGGTGCTCTTGACCACGCACAACCATCGTGTTCATTAAATCTATTGCATCTATTGGTTCTTCGTTCAGTTCGAACTGGGTGAACCAACCCCGCGTGCCATCAAACCCTTTGACCTCACGCTCCACAACGTTTGACTTTAAGACGAGCAACGTGTCACCGCTGTCGCCGATGTACGTAATAGACGTCTCTTGGGCACCGAAAACCATGTCTCCGGCAACCCCGAAGAATTCCGGTGTTTTCCGGCCGAGGGTGGTGTGATTCACCCAGCTAATCCCATCTTTGTTCGCAAAATGACGTGGGCTGACACCGCAGTGCCACATCATCATCGAGTTATGTTCAAGGTCCATGGCCGTCATATCTAGCATCGTCGAAGAGCCTTTGACGCCCGAAAGCTCATTGAGCAACTGCATGCTCAAAGCCCCCATCACATCCCCTTCACACGATACCGCTTTACCATCTTCAGACCCCAACCAGCTGTAAGACATACATGGGGCGACATCATATTGCGCCTGGAACTGTGGCCAACACTCAACCGCCAAGCTGGTGTAATTGTTTCTGGCGATCATCTCTTTCAGAGCCAGGTAGACCCGTGCCCCTTTGACCATTTGGTCACTCGTGACCCGAATCTCGCTTCCGGCCGAAGAGATGTCCATCGCAATGGACATCGCCTCTTTCTCATCGACTGATTTTGCAATGTCGATGATTTCGGCCAGTTCGTGGCTAAATATGCGCGCGCCGCCCAGCCTATTTTCCAGCTTGCCTGCATCAAACTCCATGTCTAGAAAACCGGGCGAAAGTCCCCCGATCCAGCCAATACGGGCTTCAGACATCGCCTTAATCGCTTTGAGCGCACGAATGGTGATGCCAAAGCGTTTTTGGAAGCGGTCCGTTTCAACATGGTCATAAAACCATTTGTACGGCACATTGTTATGGCGCAGATATCGTTTTAAGATCGAGGCATATTGGTTGACAACGACCAAGCCATGAATTTTGATCTCCCCTTCTTGCTCAGGATCAGGCGTGGCCCAGATTCCCATGCGTGGGGCAACCCGACTCAGGCGAACAACTGCTTCGCCGTCACCACATGCGGCCGCTTCGATGAGCAAAAAGTCGATCTTTGCTGCTTCTAGCTCGTTTGCGGCCGATTCGACCTGATGCCCTTCAAGCAATCCATACCGGATTGGATGTAGCTCAAAATCAAGTTCTTTTGCAAGCACTTCAAGACCATTGATTGCTCGATTGTATTGGTCGTACTCTTCAGCGAAATAAGTGCCGAATGCAACGCCTACATAACCAACTTTTAGTTTTGCCATTTCCTTTTCCTCTATTTGTTATTTGCTAGCTGCTCTGCCCATGCTGTCAGAATCAGGGCCATTGACGTTGCACCTGCATCTTGATGACCAATTGACCGTTCACCTAAAAATTTTGCGCGGCCGAATTTAGCCACCATCTCGGCCGTTTTTTCGGCACCAGCTTGGGCCGCTTCAGCTGCTTGAGCGAGTGCTTTTGGCAAACTTGAGCCACTGTTGATCCCATCTTTTAGAGCGGCCACGGCCGGATGCAGCGCATCAACCAGCGTTTTGTCACCCGGCTGAGCTTTGCCTCGCTTTTGAACCATGACTAACCCCGCTTCCGCAAAAGCGGAAAACGTGTCTAGCCCTAA
Organism: Anaerolineae bacterium; assembly: GCA_045105475.1. GTDB lineage: Bacteria > Chloroflexota > Anaerolineae > Promineifilales > Promineifilaceae > WTJY01. Next base: position 3,981 of record JBGCDP010000372.1, on the reverse strand, counting down.
TTGATCAACTTCTTTAATCGCTTTGCTGCCACCTCTAAAAAATGAACCGAAAATAGCACCTGATGCGCCACCCATATCATTGATTAGGGTAGAACCGACCTTTTTCATGACATCGGCCGGAGTTGGGTCTTCCAACGTTTTTACCTCGTTGGCCGCCAGCTTTGCGGCTGTGGCCAAATTCACCCCGTGATCCCCATCACCGGTTGCAGCATCTAAAGCTGATAAATTGTCTCGATTGGCCTCAATCGCCTCTTGCATCGCATGAATCAAATCGACGCAATGTTGTCCAGATAGCATCATGCTTTAAAAAACGCTCCATTTGCCGGTGCATCGTAAAGTGCTTTTAATTGCTCATCGACCTTGCACAGCGACAGACCAAAGCCCGCCATTTCTTGGGTCGTTGCATACTGACCCATCCAAACTTTGTGCACGCTGATGCCTGCTTCATCTAAAAGCTGTTGCACCCGGCGATATAGAATTGACATTTCCATGAGGGTTAAGCTTCCGGCATTGTTAATCAATACACAGACTTCATCCCCTTTCACAAAAGGTTTGTCTTCTAAAATGATCGGTAGCATCTGGTCGATGATGGCATCGGCCGAAATCATTTTGCCTTTGTAAACACCAGATTCCCCGTGTACACCCATTCCGATCTCGATTTCATCTGCACCCAGCTCAAACATCAGTTTGCCGGTAATCGGGCTGGCTGCTGTGTCAAGTGCCATCGAAATTGACCGAGTGTTATCGCGAACCTTTTCTGCCAAAGCTTTGCATGCGTGTAAATCGGTGCTGGTCTCAGCGAAAGCACCTAGCATCTTCCAGACAAAAAACAGTCCGGCCGTGCCGCGTCGTTCAGCTTCACTTCCTTTGGGTGCCGATGCAACATCGTCATACAGCACCACCATCTCGATGTCGCTTAACCCACTGTCTTCCGCTTCTTCAAGGGCCATTTCAGCATTCATCAAGTCGCCTGCATGATGAGACACACAGAGCAGAACGCCTGCCCCATTTTCGGCCGCGTTAATTCCTTTCAGGATGTGACCTGGCCCAGGAGCGGTGAAAATTGGACCTGGTACATTCACATCGAACAGCCCTGCGCCAACAAACCCGGTCATGGCAGGCTCATGCCCTGTTCCATTCCCAATGACTAGGCCGACACGTCCGGCCGGTTTCGGTTCGGCTCGCACAATCAGCCCTTCATCAGTGAGTCGGATAACGTCTTTATGCGCAGCTGCATATCCCTCAAGCATTTCTGTTAGGATATTTTCAGGTTTATTGATTAGTTTCTTAAATCGTGCGGACATATATTCTTTTCTCTCTACTCTTTACTTTTTTCAAACCACATCAGCATGATAGGGTGATCAACGGCCTCTTGGCTGTACACAACCTCAACCGGCATACCATGTTTTAAATCTTTTAGATCACCAAAATTGCGCAGTAAATGGGCAAATAACGTGTCGGCCCCATCCATTTTGACGTATGCCAAAACATAGGGCGTCTTTAAACGGTCGGCCAGCATTTTCGGTGCGTAGTGCAGCACTGACCAGCTGACGAGTTCCCCTTTACCACTGAGCTCAACCCAGCCCGTCGGACGTAAACAGTCGGGGCAAGCGGGGCGAGGGGGTGACCACGAACGGCCGCAATTCCCGCATTTTGTGGCTAGAAATTTGCCATCTTCTAGCGCCAAGAAAAACTTTGAATATTTTCCAAGGCTATGTTTGTATTTTTGAACCCACTCAAGGCCGATAATTTCAACCTCGCGAAAATCGGCCCACGGGTCAACTGCACGGTTTTCTGGGTCAGGAAGGGTTTGTTGATCGATTTTGTTTAAAACTTTCGTCATTCTTATCCTTCCCTCGAAAAAATATTGACGACACAATGGGTGCCTGTCCCCGCATGTGTATCCGTTAGTCCGATTTTTGCATCAGCCACTTGACGTTCTTTCGCCACTTCGCCGCGCAGCTGCCATACCACTTCCATCGCTTGGGCGATGCCGGTTGCCCCAACTGGAGCACCGCGCCCGAGTAGTCCGCCAGATGTGTTGACCGCAATCTCCCCATCTATTCCAAACCGATTGCTGCCGGCCGCCGGTCCGCCGTCACCATAGGCGCAAAACTGCAGCTCTTCATATGCTTGCAATTCAACCCCGCTGTATGAATCATAAAGTTCAGCCACATCAATCTGTTTGGCTGGATCAGTGATCCCTGCCATCGCATATGCCTGTTCGGCCGCCTCTTTTTTGCCTCTGAAATGGGCTAGTCCTGGATATGGGAATTGCCGATCGCCTAAGCGCATCGAATCAGTGCCACAGCCGGTACCTGCGTAGCTCACAGTCGGCCGATTGTCGTAAAAGCTTGAATGTTTTTTCGCCCACTCTTCGGTAGCTAAAATGACCGCCCCGGCCCCATCAGAGAGCAAGCTGCAATCGAGCAATTTATACGGTTCAGCGATAGGAATCGACTCCATGACATCGCCAACGCTGATGTCCATCGGCTTTTGAGCGATCGGGTTTGAGCGAGCGTTCAGCCTGTTCTTGACCGCAATCGCCGCGAAGTGTTCCTCTTTTGTGCCGTACAACCGCATATGCTCACGAATCATCGCCGCATAAAAAGCGGTGTAAGTCCCGCCCACCATCATCTCCCAGTCAGCGTCTGACGATAGCGAGAAAAATTGTTGGGCGGTGGCTGAGCTCACGCTCCGGCCGTTGGTTTCACCACCGTACACAATGATCGAATCACACAGACCACTTTTGACATAGGCGAACGCCGTCCTTAATGCCAAACCACCCGTTGCCCCGCCCCCTTCAACCCGCACATTCGGTTTGGGCGTCATGCCGATATGGTCGTGCAAAATCGCCCCTAACGTCATTTGCCGATTAAAGTGGTCGCTTTCGTAGCTGGTGAGCCCGTGCTCAACATGCTCAAGCGTATCGATGCCTGCGTCAGCCACGGCCGACATCACCGCTTCGACAACCAAATCTCGTACGTTTGAGTCAGCTCGATTGGCACTAAATTTTGTGAGTCCGCCGCCGACAACGACGACGTTCTGGCCGTCATTCATTTTGTTCATCATCTTGGTTATTTTCTAGAGCTGCTAATGTGCGCTCTTTTGATTTAGTCACATGTTCAGCGATTGCTGCTTGCAATACCGTAACATCTCGATTCGGCAGGGCAGCAATGATCGCATCATGCTCTTCTTGTGTGTCGTTGGAGCTGGGTCTTTCAAATTTTTGCTGCAAACGCACAATTTGTAGATGGGTGTTTAAGCGGGTGAAGACTCGCATCAACTGTTTGTTGCGCGCATAGCTCATGTACTGAATGTGCAGTTTTTGGTCTAGTGCGATGTACTCACCAATGACATCGTGATAGTCAGCGCTGTCGATGAGGTTGTTCATTTGGGTATGGATAACCCCCAGTTGCGCGAGTTCATGGTCGGTTGCTTTAGCCAGCACAATCGGGGCGGCCGATACTTCGAGCATAAGGCGTATGTCGAAATTCTCCGCAATGTTGTCGGCCGTGATTGGCATCACAAAGGTACCGCTTCGCGGCCGGACTTTGACCAACCCCTCTGCTTCCAAGCGGTACAGAGCCACATTTAGTGGGGTGCGGCTAATTCCTAATTCTTTTTCTAATTTGTTGAGTTCAAACCGATACCCTGGGGGAAAGGCAAGGGAAATTATTTGCTTGCGCAGATAGTCATACACTTCATCACGAAGAATGACGTTGTTGAGAATTCCGTTAGTGGGGGGGGACGAATTCATGCTTTTCTGCGATTGCCTAGTGTGTTAAGAGCCCGTTTTTGTGGCATTGCCGCCACAAAAACGAACAAAAGAGGAACAAGAGTTTTAAATCGGAGGAGATTTTTTCTTTTCCTATCTGAAATCTGAAATTTCAGATTTCAGAGAATTTAGCATAGTTTTCTGAAGTCGCAAGGAAATGCATCTTTTTGGCTTTTTGAGGCCTGCTTTCGCAACTGAATTTG
>JBGCDP010000371.1:0-18085 GCA_045105475.1 Anaerolineae bacterium | reverse complement strand
GGGATGGCGGCCGTGCTCGCCGCATTTCCAGCTTTGTACACCATTTGGCGTTTCGGAGATGGAGCACGGGCTGATCTTGATGCAGCATTGGCAGAGCCATCGATTTGGCACCATAAAGTTTGGCGCTTAATCATCGATCTCCCATTAAATTTAGGCTGGGAGTTTCATTGGTTAGGGCAAAATTGGGAATGGTCAACCCCTTTAGCCATTTTTAGCCAACTAACCGTTTGGGTTCTAGCGATCTTACTGTTGGTAGGTATTGGTTTAGCGATTAAACAAACGGCCGATTGGTTTCGGGGAGACGTTGACCCGGCCGATAGTTTGTGGCTCAACCTTGTGCTAGGCGCCTTGCTTTGCACCCCACTCCTCTTTTGGTATTCAGGCTCAGATGTCGCCATTCACTATCTTTTGCCCGCATTTCCGGCTGGGATTTTGCTCATCGCTGGAGCTGCGAAATTTGAAAAAAGCGGGCCGATCGTGTTTGGCCTATTGGCGGCTGTTTCACTTGTTTATGCGGTTCAACTGACCCAAGGGCTCAACACCATCTCACAAGAACTTGCTCCTGGCGGGATGGGAACTCCGCTGGCGTACCCACAAACGGCTCTGGATGTGGCTCTTAATCAAACCGGTCAGGCTATCGTAGTCGCGCATAGCGATCAGATCGAATTTGAAGGAGACCCCGCAACATTTCATGTTTTAGGCTATGAGAACGATGTGAGGTTGGTTGACGGCCGATCGTCGCTGATAATTCCGGCCGATCCTGTGCGTCAGTTGTTTACCTTTGACTTTGTGCCCGCTTGGCAGATGGCCCAAGATTTAAGCAGCGGTGCGTGGACCGGTGAATCGCCTCGTCGGATTGGCGAACCGCCTTACCTTTTGCTCGAATTGTCGGCCGACCAACTCATCGACTTTGTGATGCTCGACGAGCCGGTGACGCTGGCAAATGGAGCCACGCTGAACGGTTATCGTTTAAATAAACTATCTGACACACACTTGCAGCTTGTGACCCGCTGGGATATTGGCATCGATAGCGATGGTTCGCATATTCAGCAATTTAATCACCTGTATGTCGATGGGGGTGACAGTGGACCGGCCGAAGTTAGCGATATTTATACATCTTCGAGAGCCTGGCGTGATGGTGATACACTCATCACTTGGGCGACGTTTAACCTGCCAGACGGCGATCTGACCCATATTCACACCGGAATGTATACCCTGCCCAACGTCGAGCGGATCCCGAAAATTGGCGATTATGCCGACCCGTTGTACCCCATTCAAATTGATCTGGAGTAAATCATGCTTGATCCAAAATCAGACACATTTTCAGTTAAGAATTTCCAGTTTCAGTCAGGCGAAACACTGCCAGAGTTGCGCATTCACTACCGCACGCTGGGTGAACCGAAAACCGACGGCTACGGCCGGGTGAATAACGCCGTGCTGATCATGCACGGCACCAGCGGTTCGGGTGAAGCGTTTCTCGCTCCACACTTTGCGGGGGAGCTGTTTGGCGTAGGGCAGTTGCTCGACCTAGACAAATATTTCATTATTTTGCCCGATGGAATCGGACACGGCGGCAGCAGTCGGCCGTCAGATGGGTTGCGGGCCAACTTCCCCAACTATGGCTATCTCGACATGGTTACCGCCCAGCATCAGCTGGTGACCGAGCACCTCGAAATCGAGCGGTTGCGTTTGGTGATGGGGACCTCGATGGGAGGCATGCATAGCTGGATGTGGGGCTATCTACATCCTGAAATGGTTGATGCACTCATGCCGCTGGTCAGTTTGCCAGTTGAAATCGCCGGCCGAAATCGGATGATGCGCCACATGATTTTTGACGCCATCACCCAAAGCCCCGACTATGACGGTGGGAACTACACTGAACAGCCGTTTGGACTCACTGCTGCAACCCATCTTGTGATGCTGATGGTTGGTTCACCGTATCAACTGCAAAAAATTGCGCCGACGCAACAAAAAGCGGATGCACTTTTCGCACAGATGGTACCTGGCTATCGTGGCCGGTTTGACGCCAACGACCTGCTCTATCAATTTAGAGCGTCGCACGATTACAATCCGCAGCCGCATCTCGAAAAGATTATCGCGCCGCTGACCGCCATTAACGCGGCCGACGATCTGGTGAATCCGCCAGAGCTTGGGGTTTTGGAGCAAGAAATCGGCCGGGTACCGCAGGGGAAAGCGGTTGTACTCGACAATTGGCCAGAGCTTCAGGGGCATCGCTCACATTCGTATCCGGTACTCTGGAAAGAACATTTAGCTGATCTACTTAAAAGATCGGAGCCACAAAACTAGACCGGATGCTACGTAAATTTTTGCAATCTTTCCTCCAGTCTTTTTGGCTGCCGCTTGTGCCTGGATTGGTCCTGATCACCCCCTTTTTAAGTTGGGACACCGTTGCCTGCACCCATGATGGCCACCTGCACTATCATCGCGTAACAGCGTTAAAAGTCGCTTGGGAAAACGGCCTCTATTTTCCCCGTTGGGTGCCAGATTTGGCTTTTGGCTATGGCTTCCCTTTTTTCATGTATCGGGAATCGGTTCCGCTCTATCTGACTCTTTTTCCCCATTTGGCAGGGTTGCCGTTGCCTGCGGCCGAAAATCTATTTTATGCCGGTTGCATTTTGTTTGGCGGGGTGTTTACTTATTTATGGGTGCGTGACTTTGCCGGATTGGTCCCAGCCGTGGTTTCATCCGTCGCTTACATGTCCGCCCCGTACATTCTGATCGATGCGTTGATTCGCGGCAACAGCCCGGAATCGATGGCGTTGGCGATGGTGCCATTGCTACTGTGGGCCGGTCGACGTTTGATGATTTCCGGCCGACGCCGCTGGTTCGTCACCTTCGTCCTTAGCTTTGCTATTTTTAGCCTCAGTCACAATATTTCTCTGCTGATCTATACACCGGTCATCTTTTTGTATATGGCCGTCATCGGCTGGGTTTACCAGCTCGATTGGAAGCTGCTCGCATGGCGTTTAGCCCCAGCTTTTGCGATTGCACTGGGGATGACCGCCTGGTACACCGGCTCAGCTTTGCTTGAGATGGATGCGGTGACACTCTCGCTGACAACGTCTAAACGGAACAATAGCTTTGATTTTAACTGGGCGTCTTTGGCTGAAATTTTTGCGCAAGTGCCCTTCTCTGACCCCAACCTGCAAAACCCACCGCTGCCGATTCGGCTGGGATGGATACCGTCTTTGCTGGCAGCGATCGGTGTGTTGAGAGTTATTGGTTCCGGTTGGACTGCTAGAGGCAAGAACAACCTTTCTGATCCAACCTCTACGCTGGTGCGTGCGCAACGAGAAATGCGCTGGCATGCAGGGCTGATGTTGGCGGCTGCGGCTGTGTTTGTCTTTATGTCGCTCCCACCGTCAGACTGGCTCTGGTCGAATTTGCCGCTGATTAAATTTGTGCAGTTTCCTTGGCGCTTTGTCGGCCGGGCAGCGTTGCCTTTAGCTGTATTGGCTGGATTGGCGTTTGTGCGGGTAGGGGGCGACGGGGTCGGGAGCCAAAGTATTTCTTCGGAGCCAACTCGGTTCCAACCCCGTCGACCCCTACAGATTTTTGCCATTCTGCCGGTCTTGGCGATTGCGTTGCTTGTGCTTGAAGCAACCCCGTACCTGTACACCCGCGAGTGTCGCGAGAGCGGTTACCCCACCGTACTCGATATCTTTGAGTACGAACGAAATACCGGCATGGTCGGTGTCGATCCGGTTGGTGGCTACTTCCCAGTGACTGTCGCCGTCCGGCCGAGCGAGACGCCGTTTGAGACCGATTACGTGGCTGGACAGCAGCCGCAACGCTTTGACGTGGCAGCCCTGCCTGACGGGGTACAGCTCATTTCGGCCGACTATGGCAACAATCGGGCCACGATCCAGCTTGAAACAGATGGCCAGCTCAACGAAGTTGAGCCATTTGTCGGCCGTTACTTGACATTCGATTATCCTGGCTGGAAAGTGACGGCCGATGGACAGCCGCTCGACATCGTTCCATCTGAGCCTGAAGGGCTGATTACGTTTGAGGTTCCGGCCGGAACACAACAGCTCGAAATTTGGTTTGGGCTCACCCCGTTTAGAACCTTTTTACTTGTAATAAGTGGGCTAAGTCTACTTTTGTTTTTTGTGATGTGGCACCCAAGGTTTAAACCCCATAACCCACCATTTATCCGAACATACGCGGCCGGGACAGCACAAGTAGCGGTCACCTCTTTGGTTCAGGATGTTCGCTTGCCGTTGCAGGCGATAGTGGCCGGTGGATTGGTTTTGCTGGGAGGGAAGTTTTTGCTGATTGATAGGCAACTGACCCCCTTGCACAGAATGGTTGCTCCCGAGGTCGCTAATCCGGCCCAACTATCAGCCGGAGAGCTGCGCTACATCGGCTATGAAGTGGATCGAGCATCGGCCGAATCTGGTGGCATTTTTAATATCGATGTGGGGCTGCAAACTGACATCGTGCCGCAAAATCGGTATCAAACCGGCATTCGTTTGGTAGGCCCTGAAGGGCGTACCTGGAGCGTGACCGATCTGCAACGGCCGCGCATCTACGAAGATCTGCCATTTACGACGTATTGGCTCCCTAACTATTGGGGGTGGGACAGTTGGGAGATTTCTGTACTGCCGGGCACTCCGCCGGGTGATTATGATATTGAGTTAACTGTCTTTAATCGTGACACGCTGGTGCCACAAACGTTATCGGCCGCCGATGGCTCAATTGTGGGGCCCTCCACAATCATTGGGCAGATGGTTGTCACAAAGCCATCGATTCTTCCGGATATCGAGCCTCAATATTCGGCCGATGTGACGTTATCGGACGAACCGATCAAATTAATCGGATTTAATCAAAGCCAAGCGGATGCGGTGCCTGGCTCTCCGCTGTTAATTTCGCTGTTTTTGGAAAAAGTAGCGGCTGGTGGCTCCCAATCTTTGAAGTTAGACCTTGTGGATGAGACCGGAAATATTACTCAAAATTGGGAGATCAGCCCAGGCCGTGGTACGTATTTCGTGCCAGATTGGGCCATAGGCGATGTGGTTTTGAGTCAGCACGAAGTCTGGCTTCCGGCCGACCTTGTCACAGGTGACTATCGATTCCAGCTTGAAGAGGTTTTGCTTGAAACAGTTTCAGTTACTGCACCCCCGATGATGACTGAAGAACCCGCTTTCATGATGGAGACCCCAAATCAAAAATGGGAGAACGGAATTGAGTTGGTTGGCTTTAACACGGGTGAACCTGAACAGACTTTTGAGCTTGAGCTGATTTGGCGCACAGATGAATTCATTGACACGAATTACCGTGTGTTTATTCATTTGTTAGATGTGGATGGCAATATCGAAGCTCAATCTGACAGCGTTCCAGCAAGCTGGACCCGGCCGACAACAGGGTGGCGGCCGGGAGAGTTTATTGTTGACACACACGTGATCGACCTGCCTGATGTAGCTTATTTGGATAAGGTTTTTGTTGGCCTGTATGATCCAAATACAGGAACCCGGTTAAAGTTAGTAGACGGTGCAGATAGCTATCTGCTTCGCTAGCCTTGGTTTTTGTTTGGATCTTCTAAAATGATGCCAAAGGTGTAGATGAATAGTAGAAATGCGGCAATCCCGAGTGGCACTAAGCTATCAAAAATGAGTTCACCATAGATGAATAGCATAAGCACAAGACCTGCATAAATATAGCCGAGCCTGTTTTCTTCAGAATACCCGCAAAGGGACAATACCGCTGTGATTACCATATAGGTGATGCTTGATGTCATACTTAAACTGCAATCTTGACCTTTAGTAAGCCGCCAAAGAGTCAAGCTAGTATGACGTCGATTTTGAAAGAATTAGAGCTTTCCAAAAAGACATCATTCAGAACAACTTTGGCAATACATTCGCCAAAGTATAATCATCAGGTAGGATGATTCAGAATCGCATCGGCTCTATAATTCTCTCGGTACTGCTGAGGAAATTAGTTATGTTAAAGGTTGTGTGGTTAAACTACAGGTAGCTTAACTCAAAATACTAATTTAGACATACGATCGACTCTTTTAAGAAATGGAATCGATCTTTTTAGAAGGACAATTTTATGAAAAACATCGCAGTTTATTGCGGTTCGGGGAGCGGAAAAAACCCCGTATATGCTCAAGCCGCTCAAGTGCTTGGGCAAAAGATGGCCGATCACGGTTATGGATTGGTGTATGGTGGCGGTGATGTGGGCCTGATGGGTACGATAGCTGATGCGGTTATCGCTAGCGGAAAAGATGTAATCGGTGTGATCCCTCAAGCCCTCTATGATCTAGAGGTCGCGCATTTGGGCTTAACCGAGCTCTTGGTGGTTGATACGATGCATGAGCGCAAAGCCCTTATGATGAAACATGCTGATGCGTTTGTGGCGATGCCCGGCGGAATTGGTACGCTGGAAGAACTGTTTGAGGTTCTTACGTGGTTTCAGCTTAAGTTTCACCATAAACCTATTGGGATACTCAATGTGAATGGATATTATGATCAGCTTTTAGGATTCGTGCAACACGCGGCCACAGAGGGGTTTATTCGAGAAAATATCGATGATTTACTGGTCACATCTCCTGATCCGGCAGAGTTGGTTCGCTTGATTGAAGAGCGGATGCCGTAGAGGAACAAATGAAGTTCAATCTTGATAATGGGGTTCCAGTGTGGGTGTGGGGGATCTTATTTGTGATACTGTTCTTGGCGTTTTCTTTTCGGAGCCAGGCCCCTGAGAATAATATAAGGCAACCCAGTGCAGCTCCGGCCGAGGATAGCTTGGAAACCAATCCCGATCTGTCGCAATCCATCACCCCTTTTGCTGCCAACCCTGAGCCAGAAGCTGTTGCCCCTGAAGTGGTTCAGCCTACCAACACCCCTGTTCCGGAGCTGACGGCTATCCCGATACCGACCGTTGACCCGAACGCGACAAAACCATTTGTGATTGATGTGGGTGGTGAGGCTGACCCCTTAACTGCAACTCCCGAATCGTAGGCAAAAAAGTTAGGTAGTTTGTTGGTTGGACAGTTTGTTAGGTGCCGTACCTACAAACTATCCAACCAACATTCAATTAAACTAATTTATGGAATCCACTTCACATCTTTGAAGTTCGGTTTTCTCTTCTCCAAAAATGCATTGCGTCCTTCTTTGGCTTCATCCGTCATATATGCCAAACGGGTCGCTTCACCGGCAAACACCTGCTGGCCTACTAAACCGTCGTCGATCATGTTAAACGCAAACTTGAGCATTTTGATTGAGGTCGGCGATTTCGCCAAAATCTCTTGAGCCCACTCGTAAGCGGTGTCTTCTAATTCAGCATGAGGAATGACAGCGTTGACCATCCCCATCTCATAAGCATCTTGAGCTGAATAATTACGCCCCAAAAAGAAGATTTCGCGTGCTTTCTTTTGGCCAACCATGCGGGCCAAATAGGCAGATCCATACCCACCATCAAAGCTGGTGACGTCCGCGTCTGTTTGTTTGAAGATGGCGTGTTCTTTGCTGGCCAGCGTCATGTCACACACAGCATGCAAACTATGTCCGCCACCTACGGCCCAACCTGGAACCACTGCGATAACAACTTTGGGCATAAAACGAATAAGGCGTTGCACTTCAAGAATGTTGAGGCGCGGCATGCCGTCGTCATCGACGTATCCTTGATGGCCGCGGGCGTTCTGATCGCCCCCAGAGCAGAAGGAGTAGACGCCGTCTTTGGTTGATGGCCCTTCGGCCGAAAATAAAACCACTCCGATTGAGGTGTCTTCACGAGCATCTAAAAACGACTGATATAGCTCGGCAACCGTTTTCGGCCGGAAGGCGTTGCGAATGTTCGGCCGGTTAAATGCGATGCGAGCCACACCGTCTGATTTCATGTAGGTGATGTCTTCAAATTCTTTTACAGTTTTCCAGTTTGCTTGGGTCATAATGTTTTATTTTGGGGTCATAGCACGCTATGATGCTACAGATTGAATAAATGCAGCGTCATTTTAACGGAAACAGGCCGCTATCTACCAAATCGCTAACGTTTTGTTTTATGACGGCCGTATTTAGGGCAGATTGATATAGCCTGGTAGATTTTGAACGCGATCTATCCAACGATGGATATGCGTATAGGGGGCGATATCGATTTCACCTTCACCAGCCATCGCCACATAAGGGTAACAGGCCATATCTGCCACTGTTGGATGTTGCCCTGCTAAAAACTTGTTGTTTGCCAACTGTCCCTCGATTAGCTTTAAACCCTGAATGCCAAGGGTTTGATGTGGGGTAAGGTCATCGTCCCGGCCGTACAGCCGAATGCGACGAGCCAGGGCCAACCCTTCGTTTTCGGCGCCTGAAAACGATAGCCAGCGGATCGTTTCAGCCAGTGCGGCTGGCTCTTGAGGGAGCCAGCTTTCAGGTGCATATTTCTTGGCGATATAAACCAAGATCGATTGGGACTCCCACAGGTGAAGCCCATCGTCTTCAAGCACTGGAACTTGTCCACGGGGGTTCATTGCCATGTAATCGGCCGTTTTGTGTGCGCCATTCGGCAGATCAACATAGATGCGCTCAAACTCAAGCCCAAGTAGATTTAAAAACAGTTCGACTTTGTAGCCGTTTCCAGATTTAGGTGCTGTATATAGTTTCATGATAGTTCTCAGTTACTTGTATACTCGTACTTTTTAAGGTCAGCTCACACCGACCGTTTTTTTATTTTCCACCGCCTTAATTCGGGACTCCCTCCAGAGAATATATAACCCACTCCCCAGCGTCAAACTGGCACCGACCCAGGTTGCCCAAGTTGGAATTTCGCTCCAAATTAAATACCCCCACATCACATTAATAGGCAGTGTGACATACTCAAACGGAGATGCAACAGAGGCCAGAGCAAGACTGTATGCTTTGGCAACCAAGAACATCCCGGTGGCCCATACAAAGCCTAATCCCAACATAATCGATAAATCAAACAGAGTTGGTGTTGACCACGCTCTAAACAGAAATGAGATGCTGGGGTGGGCGTCTGGCATTTCGCCAACTAAAATCGCCAGTGGGGCCAAAATAAAAGCGGACAGTAAATAGACCAGCGTGCTGTAGTAAGCCATCGTTGCGCTGCTATCGTACTCTTTTAAGCGGCGAGTGAGCATGAGAGACAGGGCGTAGAAAACTGTCGCAACGAAAACGTAAACACTCCCCATGTTAAAGCTGCTTGTCCCCGGCCGAACGATAAACAGCACACCGCAAAATCCAACAATTAGGGCGATCCAGCGACGTGGGCCGACCTTCTCACCCAGCATCAAAACCGATAAGGCGGTAATGGTTAGTGGGGCCGAAAAACGGATCGAAGCGGCTTCGGCCAATGGCAAGGCTGCCAATCCCATAAAATATGTGGTATACGAGATAAACAGAAAGAAGCCGCGCAGATATTCGAGCCGTTTTTGCTGAGTTGAGGGCAATCCTCGATTCCCCTCAAATTGGTAGAGAAGAATCGTGGCAGGTAGGGCGACCAGGCTACGCAAAATGACAATCTGTAAAACCGGATAGCCACCGCTGAGAGATTTAATGGCGATGTTTTGGAACGAGAAGATAAACATCGCCACGACGATCCAGATGATGCCCTGGATATTGTTGGTGTATTTGGACATGAGGGTTTAGCCGCTCTGTTCGGCTTTGGTGACCGCATCGGCCAATGTCATTCCGGCGAAATCGCCAGCGGGGAGCAGTCGGCCGCTTTTCTTGTCGTTGATGAATGCCCCAACGACAACGCCGGGAATGCTAAATTCAGGTGGATTAGGTGCGCTTGGTCCACCTAGATCGGTGCGACACCAGCCGGGATCAGTCAGATTAATGGTGACATCTGTCCCTTCGAGTTTGGTGCCTAGATCGATCGTAAACTTGTCAAGTGCCGCTTTGCTGGCTGAGTAGGCGGCCTGTTCCGGCTGGTCACGAATGCCACTTGTGGTATTGATCACCCGGCCGAAGCCGCGCTCGATCATTTTTGGAATTAATCGATAACAAATGGTGGTGACGGCTGTCAGATTGATGCGAAAGCTGTAGTCGAAATCTTCAATCGGGGTGTTCCAAAAATCTGACTGATATGGAACCTGCACGGCCGCATTGTTGAAGAGAATATCGACCGCTGTTCCGTTATCATCGATGGCATCAAGCATCGCCACAACCTCGGCATGGTTGCCAAGGTCGGCCGCTACCGCATAAGCTTCAACTCCCAGTGCCTTTACTTCTGCCAACGCTTTGGCCGTGTGGTCTAAACTGCGGCTGTGCAAGATTAGATTGCACCCGTGTTCCGCCATGCATTTTGCGGTGAGGTAGCCGATGCCCCGGCTAGCGCCGGTGATGAGAGCCCATTTTCCCTGCACTGAAATCATTGCTTTATTCTCCTGAATTTATTTGTTGTGGGTTGGTCATGATGGTTGCCGATTTTTGCTGGCATAAAAAAAGACCCCTAGAGTATCTAATCTCTAGGGGCCTAAAGTCGTGATTTAGACTAAGACGAGCGGGATATTCGCCGCTTCTGCCTTGACATTAAAGGCGCTTAGATCAGTTTTAAGGAAGGCCAAGAACCGGCCGATCTGCTCATCGATTTCGGTCGAAATCGTGTCATATACTTCTTGGGCCTGCACCGTTGGCCGGTAGTCACCTAGATAAACGGCCGGTGGCAAACCAGCGAGCTGGCTGAGTAAACGTTCACCCGTATTCGTTGTATCTGTGCCACCGGTGCGTAAGTCTGGCACCGCCAGCATGACTTCAATCGATAAGACGGTCTCAGCCAAGCTTTGGACTTCAGATGCTAAGGACTCATCATCCAAGCGTTTTGTTAGCCCGTTTAGCTGTTCGCGTAAATCACGCATCTGGTTGATGACCTGAACCGTCTGCTCACACTTGTCAGTGATCGCTTTATACAGCTTGAACTGGGCCTGTAGATCTTCATCAGTCGCTTCAACCCCATAGTCTTTAACGACTAACAGCTGATGCTCTTCACTTTTGCCGTCGGCCGTCAGGCATACGCTGTATTCGCCAGGCGGAACAACTGCTCCAGGAATCGACTCTTTTGAGGCCGCATCATCACCTTTAACTGAGCTGACATTTGGATAGCGCAAATTCCACACAAAACGGTGCCAGCCTTCTTTTGCTGAGACAAATGGCCCTTTGGCTTTCCCATCGTCTGGCTTTTGGGTGTAAGACCGAATTAGATTGCCTTCAGAATCTTTGAACTCAAGCGACAGCTCTTTGACACCTGCGCCCAAGCGATAGGTGATAATCGCCCCCTTTGGTGGATTGTTTCCGGCCTCGAGGAAATGGTGCGAGATCACGTCGTTTTCGTCGGCCGTAGCGACGCCAGTCGTCACGATGCCCAGCGTCGTCATGTAGAACTTGCCGTCAGCGGCACCGGCCGCCATTAAGCGATCTTCAAACACTTTAGGCAAGACCCGAACGGTTACCCGAGGTTTGAATAGATGGAGCTTGCTCTTGGCGACTTTGGGTTCATATTGATGTAGCGGCGAAAGGTCATCCAAAATCCAGAATGCCCGGCCGTGTGTGGCGACGATCAGATCCTTGTTTTTGATCTTCATGTCATAAATCGGGACCTTGGGCAGATTCAGTTGGAGCGGTTCCCAACGGGTTCCATCATTAAATGAGACATACACGCCGGTTTCAGTTCCTGCGTATAGCAATCCTTTGCTGGTTGGATCGGCCCGAATGACTCGTGTGAAGTCATCTTTTGGAATCCCTTTGGTGATCAATTTCCATGTTTTACCAAAATTGGTCGTTTTATAGAGATAGGGTGTGTTGTCGTCGAGCTTGTAACGTGTGGCTGCGACATAAGCGGTGCCAGGATCGAAGGGTGAAGCCTCGATGCAGTGCACCATGGCCCACTTAGGCAATTTCGGCGGGGTTACATTTTTCCATGTTTCACCACGATCTTGTGTGATATGAACCAGCCCATCGTCGGTTCCGGCCCACAAAACGTTTTCGTCAAAATGGGATTCATCCAAAGCGAAAATCGTGCAGTAAATTTCGGCCGCACCCATCTCACGGTTGACCGGTCCACCAGAAATCTTCTGCTTTTCAGGGTCGTTGGTGCTCAGATCGGGGCTTAACATTTCCCAGCTGTGCCCTTCATTGGTTGTTTCAAAGAGGTGGTTTCCGGCCGCGTAGATGCGGTTCGAATCAAACCGTGAAAAAATAATAGGATAGGTCCATGAGAAGCGGTATTTGTGTGCTTCACTTCCATATCCACGATGGGACCGGGGCCATGTGGTGACCAATCGGATTTGACGCGTTTTATGGTCGTATCGTTGAAGGGCGTTGCCACCGCCGGGTGAACTGCCGATCGCGCCGTGATAGACGATATTGGGGTCATCTGGGTGGACAGCGATGTAGCCACTCTCTCCAGTTCCCGGCAGATAGCTATCGGCCCAAGTAATGGCTGCATGATTGCTGCGGCTTGGCACGCTGATACAGCTGTTGTCTTGCTGGGTGCCGTAGACGCGGTAAGGGGTCTGATTGTCAACGTCCATCCGGTAGAACTGAGCCGTTGGTTGGTTGTAGATGCTCGACCAGGTGACGCCGCCGTTGTATGAGACGTTGGCTCCACCGTCATTTCCTTGCACCATCCGTTGGTTGTCGTTCGGGTCGATCCAGACGTCATGGTTGTCACCGTGCGGGGTGCTGATCATGTCGAAGTTCCGGCCGCCGTCGGTCGATTTCCAGAAGCGCAGGTTGTTTACATAAACGGTGTTTTCGTCTTGCGAGTCGGCCGTTAGATGGGTGTAGTACCAAGCCCGTGACATCAAATCTTGATTGTCACTGACCATTTGCCAACTGTCCCCATGATCGTCAGAGCGATACAGGGCGTTGTTTTCACACTCGATTAAGGCCCACACTCGGCCGCTTTTAGCCGGTGATACAGAGACGGCCGATTTACCCCAAAGTTTGGCTGGTAATCCTGGGTTATCGCTGATCTCGTCCCACGTATCGCCTCCATCCATTGAGCGATATAAGCCACAGTCTGGGCCACCGCTAGACATCATCCACCAGTTGCGATACGCCTCCCAAATAGAAGCATAAATAATGCGCGGATTATGTGGGTCGATGCTTAGATCAACCGCACCCGCTTTAGCTGACTTGAACAAAACATGTTTCCAAGTTTCGCCACCGTCTATTGATTTGAAGATACCGCGTTCAGAGTTGACTCCGAAGGCGTGGCCCAAAGCGGCCACATAAACGATGTCTGGATTAGTCGGATGCACCCGTATTTTGCCGATGTGACGCGTATCGGCCAGCCCCATGTGGCGCCAAGAACGGCCGCCATCGGTTGACTTATACACCCCATCGCCGTGCGATACGTCGATGCGAATTGTCGACTCACCCATCCCTGCATAAATCACATTGGGGTCTGATTCAGAGACGGCGAGTGCTCCGACTGAGCCTGTTTTGAAAAAGCCATCGGTGATGTTGGTCCAGTAGTTGCCCCCATCATCGGTTTTCCATACGCCACCAGCGCAGGCTCCAAAATAGAAGGTATTGCGGTTTTGGCTGTCGCCAGCAACGGCGACAACGCGGCCGCCGCGAAATGGGCCGATACTGCGCCATTTCATAAGGTTGTCAAACTTTTCTTTCTCCACGTCGGTTGCTCCTGTTTCATGTGAAACGGTTTCGGTTTTAGCAAAAAGTAGGAAAAAAGATTTTAGCCCTGTTTTTTAGATGGGGGTAGCTATGATTTGTCTAACCATTTCCCGTTTTATTTGAAACAGTTAAAATTTTGTGGTCTATTTGTCCGTCGAGTACGCTAAGATTAAAAATCAATCGTAAGAGTAGGGAAAATTGATGAAAATATCAGAATTTGCAGATTTGATTCAAGAAAATGTGGCTAAAGTCATCATTGGTAAACGGGATGCGGTAGAGCTTCTGCTCGTTGCCTTGCTGTGTGAAGGGCATGTTTTATTAGAAGATGTGCCGGGGGTAGGTAAAACAACCTTGGCCAAAGCGTTAGCCCTGAGTATTAAAGCCAGTTTTTCACGGATCCAGTTTACCCCCGATCTTTTGCCAGGTGATGTGACAGGTAGCAGCCTGTTTAATCAAAAAAGCCAAGAGTTTGAATTCCGGCCGGGGCCAATTTTTCATCAAATCGTTTTGGCCGACGAAATCAACCGAGCCACCCCTCGTACTCAATCGAGCCTTTTAGAAGCGATGCAGGAAAAGCAGGTTACCATCGACGGCGTTACCCGGCCGCTGCCTGCACCGTTCATGACGATTGCGACCCAAAACCCAATCGAGCTGGAAGGGACGTTTCCCCTGCCCGAAGCACAGCTCGACCGCTTTTTGCTCCAGATTAAGCTCGGGTATCCTGACTTTGATCAAGAAGATGAAATTCTGCAGCGTTATCAGGATCATGATCCGCTGACCAAGACTGAACCAGTGGTTGATGGGGAGCAGATCGTGGCTTTACAGGCTAAGGTGCGAGACATCCATGTGAGCGAGGATATTCGCCATTATTTGTTAAACATTATTCGGAGCACGCGCGAACATCAATATACTGAGCTGGGTGTTTCTCCTCGCGGAAGTTTGGCCCTCTATCGAGCGAGCCAAGCACTAGCCGGTTTACGCGGCCGGGATTATGTGATTCCTAGCGATATTCAGAATTTAGCTCCGGCGTTACTCACCCATCGTATTCACTTAAGCGCACAAACCCGGCTACGCGGCCGCTCACCTGCCCAAATCGTAGCTGAAATCGCTGATAGTGTGCCTGTGCCTGTAATTGATTAAACCGAAACAGGGGAATTAAACATGCGAAAATTAAAACTTCAGGTCCAAATGACGGTAGACGGTTTTATAGGCGGCCTCAATGGTGAAATGGACTGGATGAGCTTCAACTGGGATGATGAGTTGGCGGCGTACGTGACTGAACTGACTGAATCGGTTGACTGCATTGTGCTTGGTCGCAAGCTGGCCGAAGGATTTATCCCCCATTGGGCCGCAGTTGCTTCCGATTCGGATAACCCTGAACATTCGGCCGGTAAAATATTCACACAGACACCTAAGGTTGTCTTTACTCAAACTCTGAAAGAGTCAGAATGGGACAATACTGTTTTAGCCACTGGAGATTTAGGGACTGAAATTAATCAGCTAAAAGCGCAAACGGGTCAAGACATCATCGCCTATGGTGGGGCAACTTTTGTATCGTCGCTGATTAAAGAAGGATTGATAGACGAAATGCATTTATTTGTTAATCCGGCCGCCATCGGTAGTGGGCTTCCGATATTTAGCGAACTTAGCGAGAAGCAAAATCTAACCCTAAAAAAATCTGTTGCCTTTTCCTGCGGTATTGTCCTGCTTTGTTACGAACTTGCAGCTGACTGAAAGCAATATGCCAGAAATCAAGCCGTTAAGCACCAGATTTAATATCTTCTTTCCGTTTCTGATCGGTATTTGCCTGTTAGTCGGTCTAATGCGCAACAATGCCGCAGTGACGTCGGCCGGGTTTTTGTTTGCGATTATTTACGGCTTGATTTGGCTTTGGTGGAAATTAAGCTTTGTCGGTTTAAGCAGCCGCCTAGAATTCAGCGAAATTCGTGCATTTGAAGGGGAAGTCGTTGAAATGCGCATCATCACCACCAATCGGAAATATTTGCCCGTCTTTTGGCTGAATATGACGTATGGCATTCCTGCCGGGTTAGTTATCCGCGAAACAGAACTGTTTGTTGGCCCATCATCCCAACGGGGATATTTGCGCTCGTACTGGTCGCTTGGTCCGTGGCAAACGGTTATCCGCCGTTTTGTCATTGAGTGCCGTGAACGGGGATATTATGAGATCGGCCCCGGCACTATGGAAACAGGGGATCCGTTTGGCTTTTTTAGCGGCCGGATTGAGCTGCCTGATCAATTTGAACTCATCATCTACCCAAAAGTTTATCCGATCTCAGAACTAGGTTTTCCGGCCCATCAGCCGTTTGGAGATTTTCGATCTGTCGGCCGTTTGTTTGAAGACCCGATGCGTACCATTGGGGTGCGCGAATGGCAGATGGGTGACAGTCAGCGGCGCATTCATTGGAAAGCTACGGCCAAGCATCAAGCGTTGTACAGTCGTGTTTATGAACCGGCCGAAGAAGAGCAGATTATGCTGTTCTTGAACATTGCTACCCTCGAAAAGTTCTGGCACGGTTACATTCCTGAACTGCAAGAACAGTCGATTCGGGTCGCTTCAAGTATCGCTTACGACCTTTCAGAGAAACGTTTACCAGTAGGGTTAATCGCCAACGGCCGTTTATTTCGCAAAGAGCTTTCGATTAAGCTGTTGCCTGGCCGCTCTCCCGATCAACTGATGCTCACCTTGGAGATGTTGGCAGGCGTGACCTCGTTTGCGACCTCATCGATTGAAGAGCTGCTGATTTCAGAAGCCCCAGGCATCCCGTGGGGAACAACGATTGTACTGATTACGGCCGTCACACATGATACCTTGATGGCGACGTTGCTCGATTTAGCCGCTGCAGGCCGTTCGATTGTGCTTATCTCATTAGCAGATGATCCCCCGGCCGAATATCTGCCGCAAATTACCGTGTATCACATAACCGACTTTGATATCGATAAGGACGATGTGATTGTCCCGATTCAGCAGAGCTAGAGATGAATAGAGGCTAATGGATCACTATATTTCACACCGATATTATAAATTAATCCGCCTATTTGTAACCGGCATGGGTGCTTCTGTGATTTTGCCGTGGCTTATTTTAAGCGGCCGCGGATGGGGAAATTCAACGCTCCCTCTACCCAGCTTTAGCGGCTCACCACTTCGTTTAGCTTCATTTACGAGTGTTCCATCCCTAATTTTGTTCGCCTTAATTTGGCTCATGCTCCTGTTCTTTGTCTTTTTATTCGAATGGGTCAATAAATGGCTGAACGACGATGATCAAGATCAATTGATTTGGCGCACGGTCATGGTGATTCTCATCGTTTTGATCTTGTTCCCACTTAATCGTTTATTGCTTTACTCGCCCGCAACGGCACCGATGTTTACTCCAGCGCGGGGCATTATTAACGCTCTGTTTAATTTTACAGATGGTCCTCGGCCGGAAAACACGCTCATTGTTTTTTATGTGGTTAGCTGGCTTTTTGCCATTTGGGTGACGAGCAATGTATTGGGTTACACGGAGATCGGCCGCGGTTTTCAGGTCGGTATTGTTTTAAACATTTTAGCGATTAGCTGGCTGTCAACGGCCGATGT
Organism: Anaerolineae bacterium; assembly: GCA_045105475.1. Taxonomy (GTDB): domain Bacteria; phylum Chloroflexota; class Anaerolineae; order Promineifilales; family Promineifilaceae; genus WTJY01. The sequence goes on along the minus strand of JBGCDP010000371.1, from coordinate 871 downwards.
TAGCTATTTCCTGCTTTTTTTGCCGTTTGCTGTCTGCAGCCTTGCTGCATTAGCGCTAAGCCAAATCGACACAAAAATCGGGATGGGATACCACAGCCAAGGAGGCCGGTTTTCACTGCCGATGTGGGCACAATTAAGCTCCGCTGTGGGGGGATTTGCTCTGCTTGCGCTACTTGTCGCCAATGCCATTCTGCCTTCTCAAATCAAATCTTTTCTTGCCTTGTTTAACCCGATTTGGCAGGTTCTTTGGGCTGTCATTCTTTGGATTTTACGATTGCTGGGTACGATTGTCAGACCTGTGTTTATTTGGATATTTAACTTTTTTGAACGGTTGATCAGTCTGATTGATCCATTTTCGGCCGTGCGTGAGAGTGAGAATACGGATCAGCAGCTTGGTGATTTTACTGAACTACCTACTTTTCGTGAGTTAATTGCCACCCCAAACTTTCGCTATATTTTTATCGGACTGATGCTCATATTGGGGCTATTCATTATCTGGATTGTTTTGAATCGAACGATATTAAAGCGATATCGTGAAGAGACAGAAGATCATGTTGACGAAGAAGCTCCCGAAGGGTTTGATCTTTTTGGAAACGGTGCAGCTCGTTTACGGTCATGGCTAAATAGCTTCAGGGGTAATCAGCAAAAACCACTGCTTGTACCGGAGCGTATCGAGGACATGTATGCCAATATGTGCCGCTTGGCTGGTAGGCGTGGTTTTCCACGTGCAGTTAGCCAACCGCCCGACCAGTATCTTGTGGATTTGTTCCAAGCTTTTCCCGGGCAAAATGATCAGTTGGCTCAACTAACTGGGGGCTATATGCGGTCACATTATGGAGAGATTGCGTTGCCTGCGGCCGAAATGCAGCAG
>JBGCDP010000370.1:0-32250 GCA_045105475.1 Anaerolineae bacterium | reverse complement strand
AAGCTTCAGAAGACCACAATCAGTTCGCAGAAAAAATTTATTGATCGATTAGATCAGGTACGCGCACAAGGCTTTGGGGAAACTCAAGATGTATTGGAAGTTGGACTGTCGGCCGTAGCCGCTCCTATCTTTAACACCCATTCACAAGTGCAAGGGGCGTTGTGCATTGCGGCCCCCAGTTCCCGTATGACGGCCGAACGCGTTACAGAATTAACCCAGATGATCGTCAATTCAGCCGACCTTATTTCTCGGAATATCGGCTATGTTCCTGAAAACTGATTAGTTAAGAGCAAAACTTGTTTCTTGGCCACTCAGATACCCCCATCCTGTTTGCAGATTGGTCCAAAACCTTTGAATGTATCTGATAATAAAAGATGGGATAACAATCAAGACAGTAATTAGGAAAAGCCAAAACAATATTTTTAGCATTAGCATAATTGTTTGCAAGATACCTGTAATTTCAGCGGTTACAATCTGAGTTTCATCGATAAACCCTTGAAAGCTCGCTTGAACAGTGTTCAGGCTCGTTTTTAGCTCATTAAAATGGCATCCATCATTTCCGCAGAACAAAGCCGCCATTTCTTCCCCCACAATGTCTAATCCCGGTATTGAGAGAGGCGGAAAATCTATATCTGGAATGCTGATGTTTGTGGTTTTAAGCCCATTTGGAATCTTGACTTCCCCAAAGCCAAGTTTAACAGTAAAAGTCTTGAACCCGGTAGGTAGTCCAAATTCGGGCATATCCACTTTGGGCATATCAATTTTCCCTATTTCCTGCACCTTTTGGGATAAGGCGCTTAAGTCTGACGAAACATTGTCAAGATCTTCTTGAACCTTGGCGATTTCACTCCTTATTGGTCCAAAATGCTTCTCTTCAAGATTTTGTGTGTAAGTGGATACGGTTTCTAATGCCTCTCGGGTTGTCGAGTAAAAATAGTAACCCCCACATACTATAAAAAGGATCCAAATCACAGGTAGCAGAGTTTTCAGAATGATCAGTAATCCCCAGATTCGTAAAAATACCTTTCGCATGTTTATCTCCTGTATAAATTTGATTTGTTGTTACTTCGCATTATTAGCTATCAACGGTCGTTTCAACCAGTTTCTTGTAAAAGGCACGATTCTGCCCAGCGGTAGATTCATCTCAGTCCGATGTTTCATCTGCTGAAAAGAGCCTTTGATTGTCTGAGAATATCCTCGCTTATGTAATAAGCATAGTGAATATATCAATAAAGAACCCAATTATGACATCTCCCAAATCTCGGAAACGCAGACATGGTGGTAGCGCCGCCAAGCGAGAGGCAATCGCGGCCAAACGGCCGCCGATGCTCCCAACCCTCAAACGAAATTTGCCAGTCGTTGAACCGCTTGATCAAGGTCAAATCGAAAAGATCGATCATGAATCGATGCGAATCTTAGAAGAGGTCGGCGTCATTTATCGTGACGAGATCGCTCTGCGCCAATGGAAAGCGGCCGGAGCAAATGTCCAGGGTGAGTTGGTCAAAGTAGATCGAGGCTTGATCCGTGAACTGATCAAATCGATCCCATCGAATATCACACTGAACGCCCGTGACCCGCAGAAAACGGTCAAACTAGGTGGCCCACACTCAATTTTCGTGCCGATGACCGGAGCACCCTATCTGCGAGATTTAGACGATGTACGGCGTAATCCCAGCATTGAAGATTTGGGCATGTTCCATAAGCTGTGCCAAGCGTTGCCCGCCATCCATTCAAGCGCCCATCATATTTTAGAGCCGATGGATTTACCCGTTGCTTGGCGCCATCTGCACATCACCTATTCGAGCATGAAATACTGCGACAAAACGTTTATGGGGATGACGACATCTCCTAAAAATGCGCAGGACGTGATGGATATGTGCGCCATTTTGTTTGGTGAAGATTACATCCAAGAAAACCCGGTGTGTACGGGGAATGTCAACGGCAACTCACCCCTGGTGTGGGATGAGACGATGTTGGGGGCATTGCGCTCATTTGCGGCCCGCAATCAGCCGATTTTATGCTCACCGTTTGTGTTGGGTGGGGCGAATACGCCTGCCAGCGTCGTGCCATCTGTGGTGCAGTTGAACGCCGAAGCGTTGTCTTGTTTGGCTTACTCACAGATTGTGCGCAAAGGGACGCCGGTGATATACGGCCATTATTTATCGACGGTCAACATGCGTTCTGGGGCACCGATGGCCGGTACACCGGAAATCTCGTTAATGAACTTTATGATCGGGCAGATGGCTCGTTTCTATGATGTCCCTTGGCGGACGAGTAATACGTTGGGTGGCGCAAAAACGTTTGATGCCCAAGCGGGTTACGAGAGTGCGAGCACGATGATGTCGGTTCTGTTGTCAGGGGCCCATTATCTTTGGCATTCGGCCGGATGGAACGAGGCGGGCATGCACTGTTCGGTAGCCAAATTTGTGGTTGATGCGGAGCAGTGTGCGATGGGGTATCGCATGGTGGAAGGGCCACGTTGGGACGACTTTGACGAGGCGTTGTCGGCCGTGCGTGACATCGGCCCTGGAGGCCATTATTTGGGTCATCCGCACACGCTTGAAAACTTTGAGCGTGGCTTTTTTATGCCAGAGTTATTCGACAACAATTCGTTTGAGCAGTGGAAGGCGGAAGGATCGATTGAGGTTACGGAACGGGCTTTGAAATATGCCAAGAAACTGTTGCGTGAATATGAAGAACCGAAGCTAGATAAGGCGAAGAATGAGGAGTTGTTGGCATACATAGCGAAACGCCAAGAGCAGATTCCTGAGCATGATGGGCTAAACCAAGACTATTAAGCAGGGCTCAGTTAGGTTGACAAGCGTTGCGGTGTCATTGACCTATTGGTCTGTGATACAACAGCGGTAAGGATAAATTCATCCTAAAGGAGTATTCTGATGATCAAATTTTCTTCAACCTCAAAGCTAGCTTTTTTACTATTTAGTAGTCTGTTTTTTACCGTTATTTTTGCGCTTTCAGCCGCTTATTCACCGGCCGAAGCTCAGCTAGATTCAAGAACGATTGAGTGTAATCCATCAAATGGCTCTGGCGGTTTGGCACCCGGTACGTACGCTGACACAACGATTGCGGGGCAACCGGCCATTGTTGTCGTTAGCGAAAATTATGATCCAGCCACGCCCACCTTTTTGGCATTTTACTTACACGGAGATGGAGGTGGCTATAACTTCTATTCGCAAGATGGTCGGCCGCTGAATAATCTGATTCGTGATAATGGCTGGATCTTTGTTTCACCACAATCGTTTGTTGATTCTGATTCCGGCGTCACACGTTGGTGGGGTGGTGGTGTTAGCTCAAATGCAACTGGAAATGCAGGGATTGAAGCCAATGCTCAGCTGCTTGAAGATGTGATAGAAGATATGTATTCAAAATACAACCTATGCCAAAATGTGCTCTTAGGTCACAGTGCTTCGGGTGGTTCATGGTTTTATGATGGGTATTTTGTTCCAACACGTGGGGACCGATATCCTGCGTTTATGAATATCGCTTGTGGCTCAAGTGGGATCACCAATAGTTGGGCTGGGTTCCCATTTTATAGCAACCTCTTGACCTTTAATGACAATGCCTCGATTCAAAATCGGACTCAGATGCATTACACGATTGGAGATGAAGACTTTTTGTTTGCTCCGGCCGAAAGAGCGATTCCCCATTATCAGGGGCGTGGCTTTAATGTGACGACTGATATTTTACCTGGTGTCGAACATTGCGATTTTGATTTGTCAGCTAAGACAATTGAATATTGGACAAATGTTAACAATTCAATCACTTTATCAAATGGGCCAGTTAGCACATCCACACCCTCGCCAACACCAACTGTTGCTGCAACGTTAACCCCAACTGCAACAGCAATCCCGACTCAGACACCAACGCCGTTCCCGGCGGGTTTCTTGGATGAGTTTTCTTATTTGCCCTTGGCGGTTAAAGAATAAATTTTATCAGCCCTAGAAATTGGCTGTAACCGAGTAAAAAAGGGGGTAGGTATCATGCGAATGGAAGGAATTTTTAACCGATCATTACACCCCATCATGAAGATGGGTCGATTGATAAAGAAGGGTTCGTAGGCGTTGTTGATTTTCTGATCGAGAACGGCATCGCCTGCATTATCACAGGTGGTTCGACGGGAGAGTGTTACGCTCAAAATGCGACGCATGCCCTAAGCATTGACCGGCCGGATGAAACGCTTGATTAAAGGCCAATAATAGCCAAGATGACGGGGCCCCAAAGTAAGTTTGTGAAGGCATACGTGCCTAATCCCACTAATGCAATGGCGATGAACATTGCGCCAATGGTTGTAAATTTAACCATTGAGCTACTCCCGTTTTTTCTAGCTCGAATGATCAGTTCAACCAAAATCAGGCTGGGAATGTAGAAGGCGAAATCCATGAAATAGTCGAATGGGCCGGTGAAGTTTTCGCCCAACCATAAATCACCCGCCATCAAAAACCAGAAGCCATAGCTCATGCGATAGAGCCACGAGCCGATGGCCAAAGCGTAAAGCCGCATCGACCATTCATTGTGTGTGTCAAAGTTTTTGTTTCGGGCATGACGAACCGTTTCAACCGTGGCGACTAGCATCAAAATGCCGTACAGGGCGAATCCGATGTTCATAACTGTGCCACCAATGGTGCCACTCACAGCGATAAATGTGAGCCCGCCGATTGCGGTTAGAAATGAGGCTCCGATATAAATTTTGCCGAAAAACCGATGAATTTTCGGGTATGCGATACGCAATCGATGGATAAATTGGATACTGCCTAAAATCAAAATAAGTGCACCCATCGCGAAATGAAGCGCGATTCCGGCCGTGGCCGCAGGCTCTCCTTCTTCGTACAAATCAGGTAAGGCAGCATCATTCCAAACAGATAAGTCTCCATCGAATAATGCAGCGACATAGAAAGCGAGGATATAAACACCAAACAGCAGTGAGCTAACCCAGACGGAGATCGTTAAGATACGATTGCCCCATGTTAAGGCGGTATCACTCATCGTTGTTGGTTGTGAAATTGAAATGTCTGACATAAATTCCTTCTTCTTTGATCGGTTCTTTTGCCAGTGAATTTAAACGAACTCTTGATAAAATGCCATTATGAAAAATAAAATTTTACTGATCTTCTCCCATTCAGATTTTAAAGAATCCCGTGTTAATAAAGCGATGCTGGCAAAGATCGCAGATCTCGATGGGGTGACGATTCATGTTCTTGAAGAGCATGCGCCCAACTTTCAGTTTGATCTTGCGAAAGAGCAAGCTCTGCTTATTGCACACGACGTGATTGTGCTTCAGTTCCCGATGTTTTGGTATAGCTGTCCGGCCTTGATGAAGCATTGGATCGATGAGGTTTGGAATCAAGGATTTGCTTATGGAGGCGGCAATCATAAGTTGGAAAATAAGACGTTGGTCTGTGCGACCAGCGCTGGTGGGACTGAAGAGGATTTTAAGCCTGGCCAGTTTTATGGCTTTTCAGTGGAAGAGTTTTTCCGGCCGTTCGAGATTTCAGCCAAGTTTTGCAAGATGAATTATGACCCGCCATTGGTTGTCTACAACGCGATCGAGCTTACGGATGATGAACTCGAATCGCATGCCAGCAAGTACAATACCTGGCTAGAAAATTATTTGGAGTAGCAGGCTGTTTGGTCCGACTATCTATCTTAAATTGGAAAGAGCGGCGAGTGGGGCATGAGAAGTAGACGGTTGTACCTTCTTCCGCTTAACCTGCACTTTTAGCCCATCTTTCGGCCGGAGTGTGACCTGAATTTCAGGTTCAAACGTTTGCCCTGGGATTAAAGTGAAATCAACCGATTGGATTAAGGTAGCGAGGATCACCTGCATCTCAAGCGTAGCAAATGCATTCCCAACACAAGTGCGCGAACCAGCTCCGAAAGGCAGATAGCTGTATTTGCCTAGTTGTGGGTTGTCGGGATGGAATCGGTCGGGATTAAATGTGAGCGGGTCAGGGAAGAACTCATCTTGCCGATGGAGTCCGTAGCTGCTGATGATCACGACATCCCCTTTGTTAAAATCAACCCCATCAATTGAGAATGATTCAGTCGGCGTACGGCCGAATCCGTACGCTGGTGGGAACAGCCTCATTGATTCTTTAACGACTTGAGCCAGATAAGAGAGTTCGCCCACCCGCTCATAGTTCACTGGGTCAGTACCAAATAGTTGATTAACCTCATCTTTCAAGCGGTTTAATATGTCAGGATGTTGGAGTAACAGAATCCAAGTCCAAGTCATCGCAACGGCGGTAGTTTCATGCCCTGCCACAAAAATAGTGAGACATTCATCTAGTAGCTCGAAATCACTGAGCGGTTTCCCATCTTCATCTCTGGCTGTTAATAACATCGTCAATAAATCTGGTTCAATGGTTGCCCCACTCTCAATTTCTGCCTGCCGTGTGCGGATGATACCGAGCAGTAGTTGCCGTAGCTGTTGTATCGCTTTGCGTTGATGCCACATCCCAAAAGTTGGCACCCAATCAGGTAGTGGCGGCCGGAGCTGTGCTTCTGCTTGGTGTGTGATTTGATGCATCAGCTGACTTATCTGTGGTACAAGCCCATCGATTTTTGTGCCAAACATCGTCTGGCAGATGATGCGTAATGCCAGACCCATCATCTCCGCTTCAACCTGAATCGTTGCACCTATTGGCCAGCGTGCAATCATTTCTTGAGTTTGTTTGACAAAGGTGTTTGTGAAATCGTGAATATGGGCCGCATGGAAAATCGGCTGGATCAACTTGCGCTTTTTGCGCCATGCCTCCCCTTCAGCAATAAAAACCCCCTCGCCCACCATACGTTTAAATACACGATAGGTAAACGGATCTCGATGCAGTTGATGGGGGTGTTTGAGTAAAAGTTGATGAATGATTTCCGGTTCGCAGATAAGCGTGAGGTTTTGCCCCAACATATTTAGTTGCGCTACCCGGCCGTGTTTTTCAAAAAGCTCAAGTATTGTATTGAGCTGATCTTTTTGGAATTGCTGAATTTCGTTCCAACTTAAACGATGTCGTGTACTCATCTGAATCTCCGTTTTCTAACTTCGGTTATGCAAATTGACAACTATGTTTTTGTGCGATAGTCTGTCGCATAAATGTACTCTTGATGCATAAAAGAGTAGAAACTCTTCTTTTTACTGTCAATCAACAAAATTCAGAATTTGTTGTTTTTTGCAACACATCAGAATAATTGTTGCAGAAATAGAAGCCTCTTCGAGAAAGTATGACTCAAAATAAGCCTGACTTGCGGGTACGCCGGACGCAAAAAATGTTGCGTGACGCATTTGTCAACCTTGTTATTGCTAAAGGATTTGGGGCGATCAACGTGCAAATGTTGGCTGATGAAGCGATGATTAACCGCGCTACATTTTATCGACACTATGCAGATAAATATGACTTGGCTGAAAAAACCTATGCAAGTTTAGCGGCCGACTATGCGGTTTCGATTCAAGATGTTTTGTTTGAAAGCCCTGAGGATGCAACCCGCATGTTGTTTGAGCATGTGGCCGAATATGCTGACTTTTACCAGAGCATGTTGGCCACCATGCCTCGCTTTCAAAGTTGGGTTCGCAAAAATATTGAAGATGAATTTAGGGAGATGTTTTTGAAGATGGGGCTTAATAAGGCTGAATTGGGGGTGCCACTTGATTTAGCGCTTCGCTATATGGTCAATGCTCAGATTGGTTTAGTCGAATGGTGGTTAGAAACCGGGATGCAGGTTCCGATTGCAGAGATGGCCCAACATTTGAATCAACTCCATTTGCTAGGCGGAATTCAAGCTTTAAAACTGTAAATTGCCAAGGGAGTTGATCCAAATATTTTTTTAGGATTGGGGAGATACCGGTATGAACTTGAGCTCATACACGTAGGATTTGACCCCTTTTTTGCTAACCCATTCCCCTTCCGGCGGATGATCATCCCCCTGAGCCTGAGGGGCTACATTCCACGGCCGACCTTGAACGAGCTGATTTTCATCATCCCATGCGACCCAGCCTAAGTACGGCCGAAACACGATCCATAGATCTTTGTCGCGCCGCTTATAGGCCGTTTGCCCATTTGGGTGGGGCATCCGATCAAAGTGATAAACAACTTCATCACTTAAGCGATTTAATATGAAATGGCTAAATTGGCTCATTTTGAGACCTCCATCTGAATTTCAGAAAGTATTTGATCATGATCGATTTGATCTGCTGAATTTACCATCATTAACCGGCCGATGCCTATTGGCAAATGTGTGCGATATCGGCCCATCCATTCAACAATTTCACCTAACTCACGATTTTTATCCAAGTGGCCTGGGTGGCGCTGCCGGGTTGAAAATCGTTTAGCGGCCGTTTCAACTGGACACGCGCAATACAGTTCGATGACTCGCTGAAAGCTGGATTCAAGCCAAGCAGTGGGTGTGCCAGATGGGCCACCTGATCGTTTCGGCCGCCAGTGAGAAACAAGCACGACTTGCGGATAAGCTACCGCATCTGCTTGAAATAGATCGTTGCTTTCAAGGCTTAACTTAGTTCGCCGTTCGCGACCGCCCGTGCCACGGTCATCATATAGTTTTTCAAGATAATCGTCTTTATCAAGGAATGGGATGCTGAGTCGCTTGGCTAACTCCCGGCCGATTGTGGTTTTTCCACTTGCCGGAAGCCCTGTCACCATGATGCAATAATCGTTCATTACTCTAGGTGAGTTGCCCATCTTTCGCTACCACCCGGCCCCGTTTGACCACATAGCTGCGTGGATTGAGCTCGATTACCGCTTGGGTGGGCGCATCTCCTGGCACGATGACAAAGTCGGCCGATTTTCCAACTTCAAGGCCGTAAGCGTCATCTTTCATGAGGGCTGCACCGCCGTAAGTCGCCACGTTCAACAGCATTTCGACATCTTCATCTTTGCGAAAACCGCTGCGGTACCCCATCAATTTGACCCGCTCTAAAATATCGACATAGTTGTACGGACCCCACGTGTCGCGCACTCCGTCTGTCCCGGTGCAGAGCTTGACCCCTGCATCATTAAGCCGCTTTAACGGTGGGAAATCACCTTTGCCAGAGCCCAACGACATGATCGTAATGTCATTTTCTAGGACCTGATCGATGAGCCGATTGAGATACCCATCTTCGATCATGCCTAAACAAAAGACATGGCTAATTGTGACATTGCCCTGCATGCCTAATGCTTTTGTCCGTTCTGCGATGAGTTCCACCGAAAATGCCCCCAGCATACCGGGCTCATGCAAATGAATATCGACTTCGACACCATACTTTTGAGCAAGATCAAAAACGGTGTTGATATGCAGGGTTGGGTCACGATCAACTGTGGAGGGATCAAGCCCACCAATCGCATCGGCTCCCATTTTTAATGCCTCTTCTAGCAGTTCAACGGTGCCGGGGTAAATCAGCATGCCGCGTTGTGGAAAGGCAACCGTTTGCATGGTGAGCTTGTCTTTGAATTCTTCTTGTGTCCCTAAGACGCCTTCAAACCCGGCTAACCCGATCTCTGGATCGATGTCGACGTGAGTACGAATGTGGGTGGTTCCGGCCGCAATCGATGCTTCGACATCGAGCTTTGATTGGGTACGTGTAGACAATCCTTGTTCTAACTGAATCTTGCGCTCGTAATCAACCAAATCTCGAATCGTCGCTCCCGGGAGCTGATTTCGGTGCCACGGCTGGCCGATCAGATTTTTGTCGATGTGGGCATGGGCATTCACAAGGCCAGGCAGGATCATTTGATTCCGGCCGTCGATGGTATCCATCCCATCAAGGCCATTCCCAGCCGTTGGTGACATCGCTATGATTTTCCCATTTTCTATATAGACATTGGTGGTGTTGCCACCCATCGGCCGGACATTTTTGACAAGTAGTGTTCCAGACATAGTTTAGGTTTCCTGAAAATTGATTGTGGTTTCAACTTTATTTATTGACTGATTTGATCTTCGTGCAGGTAAAAAGTGTAGCTTTAATTGAGCGGGGTCGCCAAGGTTAGTTGTGTTTCAAACGGGGAGAAGGTAATAGACTTGAGTTTAATGATATAGACTTTATTTAAATAAAAATCGACCTAAAAACAACTGGAACAGCGTTCGCTTCAAGCGAACGCTGTTCTTATAGAAGTTACCGAATAGACGGCTGCTATTTATTTGTAATTAGCGGTAGGTATATAGCAGGTGTAATCGCTTTGCCATTATCGGTGGGTTCGTCAGTTGGGCTTGGGGTTGCTGAAGGAGTTGGACCCGTAGGCGGATTGTTTGAGCCAGCAGGCGGGGTTGGCGTTGTAGTTGTCGGCATCGTAGTTGGTACAAATGTTGGGGTTATAGCCGGAACTGTGTCTGAGACAAGTGTGACAACCGCCAAATCACGGTTTAGCAGATAGCTATAAATAACATCGGCCGGAGCCATCCACGCTTCATCTGTTCCATTTGCTCCATACGTATTAACAAAATAAGTCGTAATGTCATTTAGCTTCTGTGTGTTGTCGCCAAACAGATATGCATTATGGGAGAATGAGTTGTACCAAACCACTTCATTCTCTGTGTGCATCGCATCAAAAAGGGCCATGATGGTAGCCCCATTGTCTATATTGCCATCGATGCTTAAGTCACGTTTGATCTGTTGATTAAAATTAAAGGGAGGTTCAATGTTCATACGCATTGGCTCTTCATGGCCACCTTCGCTGAACAAAATATTTGTCTGTTGAGCGTAACGCATCTCTAGAATTAGTTCGTGATAGGCATCAAAACGATCCATGCCACCACATGGGACTGCAAAAGAAAGCACTTTGTAATTGGGTTTGTCTGATGACTGAATGATCTCATCTAAAATTTGATCTGTCTCAAGAATACTTGCCCGACGCTCTTCTTTTGATGGACGTTGCTCGCCACAGTTGTTGTCATGTCCGGCCGTATGGTTACCTAAACTCCAACCGGCCGCCATCAATTCATGCATCTCGGTGGCCGTTAAATCACCTTCCCAACCATACCCTTCATCGATCCAATCTCCGACAATGTACATGGTTGCAGGTAGATTGTGTTCCAGCATAATCTCGATGGGGGCTTCAAGATAGTGATTGTCATCAAACGCATGGGACCATGCCCATTTTTTATTATCTTTAAGGGGAGCCTTTATAACAGTCCCGACCTCTTCAAACTCTGTAACGCCTGCAAGGTTAACAAAGATTTCATTGGCTTCAGATGTCAAAACAATCAAATTCTGTTCTGGTACATGTTTGAAAACCAATGCTTGCTTATCCTGATCAAATACAGCAATTTCACTCGCGTTACCCACAGAAATAAGTAGAGTTAGTTCATACTCATTCAGAGTCGGTAAGGCTGAACGGTCAATTTCATAATGCAACTCAATGAGCGCTTCATTTGCGCTGATGAGGCTTGGTAATGCGGCAAGAATTGCACACAAGAAACAGAGTAGAAACCCTCGAACGGAAACAACAGGTTCGAATGACCAAACAGGCATAATAATATGATTGAATAAACTTCAATTAATGAAGTAGGTTTATAAACTTAGCTGTTCTTGCGGTGAGAAGGAGCTACGCTGCCTTCAAGTGACAGAGCCATTTTAGTTAAGATGATGTAGTAGGGAATGAGGTAAATGACCCATTTTGATTTACTATGCAAGTGTCAACTTTTCTGCCCAAAGCTGATCACTATTTGTAATTGATAATTGCATAGGTATCTTAGAATTTAAAAATTCAAGCGTTGTTGACTGATTAACAGGCAAGCTGAAATACTGAAGAATGTACAAAAGTTTACAGTCGATTGGCAGAAAGTAAAGAAAGCGTGAAGGCCGGTAATGTATGTTTTGCACCTCTGCATTGAAGCCTGTTATTTTGAAGGTGAAAGCTGAAATGCAAGCAGGGATAGTATTGAGGTACTGTGCGTGACTTTGGGGTGAAATAAATCTAATTATCTGTTGAAATGCCTTCACACGGCCGTCCAACCGCCTCTGATAGCCAGCAATCAAGATTTGATGCCCGCCATTCAAAAGGATCTACCCAAATTCCATTGACCAGCAGGTCCCAATGTAAGTGTGGCCCTGTTGAAAGTCCGGTTGACCCTACCGTACCAAGCAGGTCTCCTTTTTTCACGGCTGAACCTACTGTAACCTCAACCGAATCCATGTGATAGACACCGGTATAAACGCCTAAGCCATGGTCGATAATAACTGCGCCGCCACGTACGTACAGTGTCTCCGCCAAAGCAACGGTGCCATCGGCCGAAGCATAAACGTTCGTGCCGCGATATGCTGCAAAATCTAGTCCCTCATGGTAGGAAGAGTATGGCCCACCATTATAAGATCGGCGGGCGCCATAAAATGAGCTGTAGTAAAGATAGCCAGAGACAGGCTCTTCAAAAACGCCGGTGGGCAAATAATCGGTCGACTGTTGTTCCCATAACTCAAATAGCCTCGCACGTTCGGCCGCAATTGAATCTGAATCGATTTGAGCGGCTGCTCCAGTCAAAGTAATGTTATTAAACGTCCATTGCTTTTGTCCAAACTGTATTGGCTGTGACCATAGATAAACGTGTTCGCAGTCAGGTTCGGTTGAGCCTCGACACGCCGCTTTTTCTGAGCGAAGCGTTGTGACAATGTCTAGATGGGGGGCACCTTCCCAAAAAAAGGCCCCAGTTGCCAATAGGCCTAAGCCATTTTGAGTCGCAGATGCAACATGCAAATTTCCATTCTCTGTGCCAATGGCAGAAGAGCCGCCAATTAAAGTTGATGTTGCTTTGCCGCGAAACCCCATTCCTTCACCCGTTTTAGCTGGAATATGGGATAGCTCAAACCCTGTAAAACCGGCCGGATATTCCCTCACGATGTCCGGGCTGGGGACAAATATCGCACGTTCCGGCTGAATTCCGGCCGGATGCAACATGTCGTTGAGTAAAGTAAGTTGCCAAGCTGTTAAGCCACTGTCGGCCGAAAGTTGGAAAATTGACCGGTCATCAGTGATCAATTGGCCAGTTGATTCTGGCAGGATGGGCGCAGGGATCGCAATAGTCCGGCCGATGACCGGTTCCCGAAAGCGGTTGGGGTGTGGATTTGCATCTTGCAATGCTTCAATAGATGTGTTGTATCTCAAGGCTAAGGCGAGCCAACTGTCACCTGGCAAGACAGCATGACTGATTGGCTCAGCTTGGGCAGCGGCTGACCTTGTAAAAAAAGATGCCCCCAAGCCCACACAGGTTATTAGAATAAAAAATTTAAGTTTGCTCATCATATCAATCGACCAGTTAAAACGATGCGAATGGAATAGTCACAATAATTCGATTTTCGCACAATCACAATTAAACGAAAGGCTTCATCATATGACATTAAGTCGGCGGATGTAGCATCAACTAAAACGATTGGAGCTTAATGCACGATCCGTATATCGCAACTGTTGCCGCGAATGCAAATTGCCCTGTTGTTTTAATGCATAATGGTTGAATCCGCCCACGTTTAGAAAAAGACGATGGGGCGGTCTGGGTTGATATTGTTCATGTGCATGCTGCCGGGGCCTTAGCCCTTGTGCAGTTCGCATCATTGCCGTCATTTTAGACTCTAACTTTACATAACGTCGAATCTTACGAGGTGCCGAAAGATAGGGCGTTAATGAAACGTGAAAGGGTTGGCTTAATAGCTTCTAATGTATCGAACTTTACGCTCTGAGGGTCTTCTCTGTAAGAACTTAAGCAAGGCAATCGATAGATACTTGGTCATATAAATCTGTGCAACCAATTCTTCCTTTTTAAATGAAATCATTTGTGACAAGTAAAAAATATCTGGTGCTGCTTTTTTTTGCGCTTATTGCGCTCGTGCCAGCTATAACTGCTTTTACTAGCTATGCGTTGCCAGCAAACGATAGCCAAGTGCAAGTAAACCCAGCCGATGCTCAAATTCGCATCGGTAATTTCGCCCCGTTTAGTGAAGGAGATGCAGCTATTCGCCTTTCTGTTAATGGGACGGATCAAGTTGATGATTTCAACTATGGTTGGTCAACCATGCACTTGCCGATTGATTCAGGTGAACTGACGATTGAAGTGCATGAAGCTGAAGGCGCCGAGGCTCTACTTAAGACAAGTACGATTACACTCGAAGCAGGCAAGAAATATACGCTACTATTTATTGGAAATGGGACGGATCAACCGTTTGATCTCGAACTCATTGAAGATGAGATTATCACGGCTGATCCGTCAGCAGCCGCCATTGCATTTGGCCATTTTGCCCCATTGTCAGGCAATTTGACCGGGACTTCTATTGATGTGCGGGAAGATAATGGCATTATCGTGCGGGACAATCTAGTTTACGGTGGATTTGATCCGGCAGATACTGATCAGCTTACTAAAACAACAACAAGTTACATTATCACGTCTGCTAGCGGAGCTCGGGAGTTTATTGACTTACAGACCTTTGGCTATAACCAAGGCGATGTCCAATATCTGCTCTTGGTGGGAGATGGCCGCAATAAACGAATTCGTGCCTATCTGTATGTAAATGACGGGCCAGGCGGTTTTATGACGACCGATAATGACTCGGCCGTATTTGTGTCACCTGCTGTTGCATTTGCAAACTTCTATAGTGATGATGATATTAAGTCTGTCCATTTTAGCTTTGGTTCAGCCACAACCAGTATTCTAGAATGGGGGCAGCTGTCACCATCAACTGAATACCCGGCCGGAGATTATGAAATTACCGTCCGTGATCCAGATGGAAACGTGATTTTATCTGAGCAAGTTAGCCTAGGCCTTTCAGAAACCGTGATCTACGCGATTACGAAAAATAACACTGATGGTGAACCTTTATTGGTTCCGATCTTCGGTGATTACCTTGAGACTGGGGTCGTGCCCCCTCACATCCGTTTTGTCCATTTGGCACCATTTACGAGTGGTGCGTTTGCCACCCTTGATGTTAGACGGGACAACGGCTTGATTATTGAAGATGATTTAGGCTTTGGTGAAGCTGGTGATTTTCGTGCTTTAGCACCTCGCACTTACACGTTTAACTATACAACCCGAGATGGAGACCGAATTTTATTTGATCCCGATCCAATCAATTTAGAAAATGGTGACAACGTCACCGTATTTTTGATTGGTGATGGAACAAGCGAATTGATTCGCGTTGTTGTCCATGTTGATGGAATTGGGACGATATCAGAGAAAAAGTGGAGTTCACCACTTGGAAAATTTTCATTAGCTCACTTTGCACCAACCGGAGAGGGTGATGCAACGAACACTCGTATATCAATCGACTCAGGAATAGTTGCCTCAGGCTTTGGGTTTGGTGATTTCCGGCCGGCCGAAACGATTATCTCTGGCCAGCATCGAGTCGACGTTTATGATGAAGCAACGGGCGCTTTGCTCGCCTCCCGTGTCGTGAGCATCAACCCTTCAACAACGCATTCGATCATTTTATCTGGCAATAATGTGACAGAGCCTTATCATATCGCTTTTTATGAGCAGTTTGACGGTGAGCCGGTTAACCCAACAGAAGCGATGCTACGTTTTGGCCATTTCGCAATTGTGCCTGAGAATGGATCGATACTAGATGGTTCTCAGGTGAAGCTTGTCAATAACGGCACTGACCTGTTTAGCGGGTTGACCTATGGGGAGTTTGAAGGTGACACAGTCTCAAAAATGCCACCGTCAACATATGAACTTACCTATGTAGACGCCAATGATAAAGAGATCCCTGAGAATGAGTTTGAAGTTGATCTGGCTGGTGGAGATAACTACATTTTATTCTCTGTGGGTGATGGTGAGCGTCATCCCTACGGGCTCTTTGCTATGCGGGCTGATGGAAGCTCAGGTGAATTGCTGAAGGATGTTGAGGATACCTCGGCCACGCTTTATTTGCCTATCATGTCAGCTTCACAAGATTAATTTAAGTTTGATACTTTTGGTTTGGGCACCTACAAATCTCCTAACCTCTCTTTTGTAAAAAATAAAATCAGAATTTAAAAATTCTAGCCTTTTTGAGCTGGAGCTTGGCCCATTTGAGTCTGAGGAATTCGACGTTGCACGACTGCGTATATGATTATACAATGCAACAATACTTATGATGACGTCACTCAAAACAGGCTTGAACACGGCGACGCTTGTCGCAGACGATTTGCGTTCTTTAATTATAAAAGGGCAAATCCGCGGCCGACATCCTTTGCGGCAAGAAGAATTAGCCGAGCAGTATGGTGTTAGTAAAATTCCGGTGCGTGAGGCACTGTTTCAGCTTCAATCTGAAGGATTAGTTGACTTTACCCCTGGCCGGGGCGCTACCGTTTCTGAACTCACCCCTGAGGACGCAAACGAAATCTACATAATGCGTATTGCGCTGGAACCGGTTGCTTTACGAACTGCGCTTCCTAATCTCCAAGCTGTCGATCTCATTCAGGCTGAAAGCGCACTCAAACAAATCGATCAAGAGCGTGACCCTATCCAGTGGGGGAAGCTCAACTGGGAATTCCATACAACACTCTACAAACCAGCCAAACTCCCACGTTTGCTAGACACTCTAAAAATGTGGCAGACTAATGTCTCGCGGTATTTTTTCGTCTACCAAGAATTGTCATATCGAGAAAAATCGAATTCGGAACATTGGGCGATTCTAAACGCTTGCCATGAGAGAAATGCAGATAAAGCCTGTCAGCAGTTGACTGAACACCTAAGTTTAGCTTCGGCCGAACTTGTTAAATACTTAAGCGACCGATAACTGTTCATAACCATAGATATGAAAGACCAAACAGCACTTCCTGATTTTTTTAACGACCTGCGAAAAATAACTGACGGCGGAATGGATGTCCGTCATGATGAGACGAGCCGGACCTTATACAGTACAGATGCGAGCTTGTATCAGGTGATGCCACTTGGGGTCTGTTTTCCACGCAATACGGCCGACGTGCAAGCAATTGTGAGTTTGGCAGACCAACACGAGATCCCGCTGCTGCCTAGGGCTGGTGGAACAGGCTTAGCCGGGCAAACAGTGAATGAAGCCTTGGTGCTCGACTTTTCGCATCATATGAATGATTTGCTAGATGTGAACTTAGAAGAGCGTTGGGCAACCGTGCAGCCCGGTCTTGTGTTTGCGCAGATGAATAACCAACTCAAACGACACGGCCTTATGTTTGGTCCTGATCCTGCTAGCGGCAATCGGGCTGGATTAGGCGGAATCATTGGCAATAACGCTACTGGCAGCCACTCAGTGTTGTATGGCATGGCAGTCGACCATCTGATGGAAAGTGAGCAAGTGTTGGCCGATGGGGCGATCACTCGTTTTGGAACTGTTCCGGAGCATTTGCTTTATAAACAGGCACAACGGGCAGGACTCGAGGGGCAAGCCTATTTCAAGATGATAAGCATCGCTCAAAATCAAGTGGATATCATCCGTAAAGGGACACCCAAACATTGGCGAAGGTGTGGCGGTTACAATCTGTTTAAATTTATAGATGGGGTAGCTGAAAGCCCTTATGACCGACGTGATATGGGAGAGTTTAATATGGCTCAACTCATGGCGGGATCAGAGGGGACGCTGGGTGTCATGACAGAGTTCAAGCTGAACTTGGTTCCTGTCCCTAAACATACCGCATTGGCCATCATCCATTTTGACGATGCGTATACCTGCCTTGATTCGACTCAGGTTGTTTTAGAGCAGTTTCCTTCGGCCGTGGAGCTGTTAGACAACCTGACCATGACTTTATGTCGGGCTCAACCTGCTTTTAGGCCAGAACTTGAGAAGTTTATCGTTGGTGATCCTAATTCTGTGTTGGTTACTGAATTTTACGGAGAAAACGAGCGGGATCTCAAAGACAAAATCGAGAAGCTTGAAGCCCATCTCAAAAAATCGGGCGTCAACTTTACAGCCATTGTGCCGCTGATGACCCAAGCTGAGCAAGCGCCTGTGTGGAAGGTGCGCAAAGCAGGGTTGGGCATTTTGCAAAGTCGCCGGGGCGATTTTAAGCCAATGGCTTTTATCGAGGATACGGCCGTGCCGGTTGCCAACCTGGCCGAATACATCACGCGATTGGTTGAATTCTGTAAAAGCTTGGATGTTGAAGTCGCCTATTACGCTCACGCTAGCGGTGGCTGTTTGCACGTCCGGCCGCTAGTGAATACAAAATCTGTCGATCATCTCAACAAAATGGAGCAGATGAGTCTGTTTACACTGAAGCTGATGCACGAATATGGTGGATCGTTTTCGAGCGAACATGGGGACGGCCGGGCACGGAGTTGGATCAATGAAGCGTTTTTTGGTCCCGAGCTGTTTAATCTGTTCAAAGAAGTTAAACAAACGTTTGACCCGAAAAACCTGCTGAATCCGGGCAATATCACCGACGGGAAACCATTGGCTGAAGATTTGCGTTTTGGAGCCAACTATTCAAATGTGACCTTTAACGAAACGCTCGATTGGACCGTTGACCAAGGGTTTCACCGAGCGGTTGAAATGTGCAATGGGGCGGGGGTATGCCGCAAAGATGGTGGAACGATGTGTCCGCCGTACATGGTGACTCGAGAAGAAGAACACAGCACCCGCGGCCGGGCGAATATGCTGCGAGCAGCCCTGACGGGGAAAATCCCAACGGACCGTATGACGGGTGAACGTATGTATCGCACGATGGATTTGTGCGTGAGCTGTAAAGCGTGCAAAACGGAATGTCCTTCGTCTGTCGACATGGCGAAGATCAAGATGCAGTTTTTGGATAACTACTACAAGGCCAACGGCACGCCGACTCGGGCAAAACTATTTGGAAACATTCACCGAATTAATCGTGCCATGAGCGGCCCATTGGCTCCGATCGTGAATTTTTTCGGCCGTTTGCCTGCCACAAAGCGGATCAATGAGCAGTTGTTGCGAATAAGCCCAAGGCGGCAGTTGCCCGCTTTTGCTCGTCAGCCGTTTACGAAATGGTTTAAGAATCGCGAAGCAAATGCTGGAACGGCTGCACCTGACCGTCGCCAAGTCGTCCTCTTCCATGACACATTTAATACTTATAACGACCCGCACGTTGCGATTGCGGCAACTGAAGTACTTGAGGCGGCCGGATTCGAAATTATTCTGCCGGGGCACAATTGCTGCGGTCGGCCGATGTTGTCCAAAGGATTGATTGATGGGGCGCGTGAACTGGCACGAGACACTATCAACAAGCTTTACCCGTACGCAGAAGCGGGGCTCCCGATTGTGGGGCTTGAACCGTCATGCTTGCTCAGTTTCCGCGACGATTACCATTATCTGCTTCCGGATGATGAGCGGGTTCAAATTGTTTCAGATCAGGCGTTTTTATTCGAGGAATTTATTGCGAGATTGGCTGTATCTGGCGACCTTGGATTAGATTTTGACCCATCTGAACAAGGGAAAGAGGTGCTTTTGCACGGCCACTGTCACCAGAAAGCATTGGCTGGTACTGAAACGGCAAAAGCGATTTTGGCTTTGCCCGGCTATACGGTGACGGAAGTTGATTCTGGCTGTTGCGGGATGGCAGGGTCGTTTGGCTATGAGGCTGAACATACTGAAATTTCGCTCAAGATGGGTGAACGGGTGCTGTTCCCGGCCGTGCGTGCTACAGCTGACAACACAATTATTGCGGCGGCCGGTACAAGCTGCCGAGATCAAATACGGGATGGGACAAGTCGAAAGGCGAAACATCCTGCTGAAATTTTAAGAGACGCAATTATTAATAGTGACCAGTGAGTTGTAATCAGTGACCAGTTAGAACAATTCTGCTGATCACTGGTTACTAAAAACTGTTTACGAACCAAGAGGTTATTATGGCAATGCAGAAATTTAAATGGGCAGATCCTTTTTTGCTCGATGAACAGTTAACAGAAGAAGAACGGATGATTCGAGATGCAAGTCATGACTATTGCCAGAGCAAGCTCATGACTCGCGTACTCGAAGCGAATCGTCACGAAACCTTTGATCGTGATATTTTTTATGAGATGGGTGAAATGGGACTACTCGGCTCAACGATTCCTGAAAAATACGGCGCGGCCGGACTTAACCATGTTTGCTACGGCTTGATTGCGCGTGAAGTTGAACGAGTTGATAGTGGCTATCGGTCAGCAATGAGCGTGCAAAGTTCGCTTGTGATGCATCCGATTCATGAATACGGAACGGAAGATCAACGGGAAAAATACCTGCCTAAATTGGCTAGCGGCGAGTGGGTGGGTTGCTTCGGCTTAACCGAACCAAACCATGGTTCTGACCCTGGGAGCATGGAAACTAAAGCGACCAAAACCGATGGCGGCTGGACCTTGCACGGGGCGAAAATGTGGATCACCAATTCACCCATCGCTGACGTATTTGTCGTGTGGGCAAAAACCTACGGTGGCGAAGACAACGGGCAGCCGGACGGTGCCATCCACGGATTTATTTTAGACAAAGGGATGAAAGGGCTTTCTGCTCCTAAAACTGAAGGTAAATTCAGCTTACGGGCCAGCATCACGGGTGAAATTGTGATGGACGAGGTCTTTGTCCCAGATGAAAATTTGATGCCAAACGTCAAAGGGTTAAAAGGGCCGTTTGGCTGTTTGAACAAAGCTCGTTATGGCATTTCTTGGGGCGCATTGGGCGCGGCCGAATTTTGCTGGCACGCCGCTCGTCAGTACACGCTTGATCGTATTCAGTTTGGCAAACCGTTGGCAGGCACACAGCTCATCCAGCTTAAACTGGCCAATATGCTAACTGAAATCAGCATCGGTTTGCAGAGTACTTTACGCGTCGGCCGACTGTTGGATGAAGGCAAAGCGGCACCAGAAATGATCAGTATCGTGAAGCGGAACTCTTGTGGTAAAGCATTAGAAATCGCTCGTAACTCCCGTGACATGCACGGCGGTAACGGTATTTCAGATGAGTTTCATGTGATTCGCCATGTGATGAACCTGGAAGCGGTCAATACCTATGAAGGGACACACGATATCCATGCGCTGATTTTAGGTCGGGCGCAGACGGGCATTCAGGCATTCTTTTAAAAAAGTAGCGGAATTTGTGAAGTAGCGAGGTAGAGAATCTTCGCCACCTCGCTACTTCGAACCTTCGTAAAGGAAAAATCATGTCGATAAAACGGCACAATCCTGAGGAGTTATTTCCTCAATATGGAAACTACTGTCACGCTGTTGAAGTAAGCGGTGATTCAAGCATTTTGTTTATCAGTGGATTAAACGGATACGAGAAAGACGGTAAGACGATGCCAGATTCGTTTGAAGGGCAGGCTGAGATCATTTGGAACCATATCGGCTCGATTTTAAAGTCGGCCGACATGGATTACACCAACCTGATTTCGATGCGCTTTTACTTGGCGAGTCCTGAATATGACGAAGCAAATATGCGCTTGCGTAAGAAATATTTAGGTGATCATGAAGTCGCTTTGACAGTGATTTGTGCACAACTTCTCGAGACCAAATGGAAGCTGGAGATTGAGGCGGTAGCGGCTGTTTAAAGTGAACACCGGTTTTATGAGTGGTTAGCCTACTTATTACCCTCTATCGAACAAACACATGAACTGACTTAAATATGTATGATCAAATTTGTGCGTTAAGTTCAGAATTGGCTAAAGATGATCTGACACTCGAACAATATTTGAGTTCGTTGTGGAAGGTTGTTTCGGCCGAACGGGACAAGCCACTCTCTAACGAACAGCTTGTTGCTTGGCTGGCGGCCGGGTTTAGGCGCGAGCCTCCACCTTTTGAGCCAGAGTGGCTGACTGTGACGCAAGGGGATATTTATCTACGTGACACATATGACGACGCATCTTTTAAGGATTGGGAAAACTTCATCTTGTTTCAAATTGCTGACTTGAAGCGCATGGATGAAGCTGGAATGCTCGATGATGAATATAAGCATTTTGGCATTGATTCTCCATCAGGTGAACGTTGGTATAACTTTGATCCGGCCGGGTATCTTGAGTGTGCGGCCGCGGCCATGTATGGTCGAAATGGTGAGCCTGCAGGAGAAGATGAACCTGTTATCTGGGGAGATTTCATTCAGTTCTTAATCTGCGGTCAAATTTTTGAGTAGGAACTTTCGGTTTTTAGTACGGCCGACGTAATAGAAACCTAAGCTCTAATAGCCTGCTATTTTGTTTGTGTGAAAATGCAGCCCGAAGTAAAAATGAGGAGTATTAAATTTTGAGAACTGACACCACCATTGAAGAAACGCAAACAAAATCTGCGGCTTGTCCATATCATGGCTCTAATCAGATAACGGGCGATCATGTGGAACTGCTCGATAAACCGATTGAAAAGGATTCTAGTGGGGTCTGGCGTGTTCGGAGCTACGAGGTCGCAAAAACCCTTTTGCGTGGGAATGGATTGAAACAGGCTGGTTTTCAGGCGGAAGTGTTGGGGGAGATGCGTTTGGGCAAAGACCCGATGCTGTATTTGGAAGGGGCTGAACACCTCGCTTTACGAAAACAAACGGCCCGTTTTTTTACACCCAAAGCGGTCAAAGCTTATGATGGGATGATCGGCCGGATGGTGGACCAAATGCTGGCCGATTTGCGTGAAGCTGGCCGAGTCGACTTAAGTCAACTGACGATGAAGCTGGCAACCCGAGTCGCGGCCGAAGTTGTCGGGTTAACTGATAGCGATATCGATGGGTTATCTCGTCGTTTGGGTGCCTTTTTTGATATAAGGCCAGCTGCAAAAAGCGACCGAAAAGTGACGTTTGATGCGATTCGGCATGTGTCTATTGCACAGTTTTTTATGGCCCGATTCTATTTTCGAGATGTACGCCCTGCCATTCGCAATCGGCGTAAAGAACGCCAAGATGATTTAATCTCATATTTGATCGATCAAGAGTATACAGCGACCCAGATACTGACTGAGTGTTTGCTCTTTGGTGCGGCCGGTATGGTGACCACCCGAGAATTTATCACCGCTGCAGCACTCCACTTTTTGCGAAATGAGGACATGCGGGCTGACTATTTGGCGGCCGATCACGCGAAACGGCACGAGATGCTACATGAGATTTTGCGTTTAGAGCCTGTTGTTGGCAATTTGCTGCGCCGCACAACCCAACCGATTGAAGTTGAGGTTGACGGGGAAAAGGTAGAGATTGGGCAAGGTGAACTGATTGACATGAGCGTTTATGGGATCAATCAAGACGCTAAAGCATTTGGTGAATCGGCCGAACTGGTATGCCCACACCGTGACCTGCCAAAAGGGGTGCAAGTGCCTGGGATGAGCTTTGGGGACGGAAACCATCGTTGCCCTGGGGCGTTTATCGCCATTGAAGAGTCCGATATTTTCCTGACCCGCTTTTTAAAGATGGATGGGTTGCGCTTGGAGCAAGAGCCGATTGTCGGCCGGAATGAAATTGTCGACGGGTATGAATTCAAGAATTTTATTGTTAGTGTTAGTTAGCCTTTCCGCTGATTAAACTATTCATGGGAGCCCTACATAGCCTTAAAAAGGTGTAACGCTTATGTAACGCCAAATGATGTAGGGTGGAATCTGCTATTGGAATTGAACGTTCTGCTTAGAGGTGAGCTTCTGCAAAAACACACCCAAGTTTCTTATCATCGCTGACCGATTGCTATTGAGAATAGATAGTTTTTTAAGGAGGATGATTATGAATCGACCGATTCTGAAAATTACTTTTTTACTATGTTTTGTCATCTTGGCAGGAAGCCTAAAAAGTGTGGCAGCTCGAACTCAAGCCACGATATTTATTGTAAATGGAACCGGAGATCGATCTGACATTAAGCCTGGGGATGGTGTGTGCGATACTTTGGCTGTTTTCCCCGGAGATCAATGTGGGTTTCGAGCCGCTATTGAAGAAATCAATGCTTTAGGAAGCCCCGTTGCTCCATATCATATCGATTTTGACCTTTCAGGTTCCGGCCCATTTGTCCTCATGCCTGATTCTGCATTACCTAAGATTGAAGTTCCCGTGATTATTGATGGATCTAGTGAAGATGGCGCCAGCTGCCCAACTAACGATCAGCCTGCAATGCTTCAAATCATTCTTGATGGAACAAATACTGAAGATACCACAGGACTTATCTTAGGAGAGGGAAGTGATGGGAGCGAAATCAAAGGGTTAGAAATTGTGAATTTCCCTCTCGATGGTATGGCAATATCCAGCAATAATAATCGAATTGAATGTAATCATATTGGTGTAGGGGCTCAAGATCCCAATGAGAAAGGGAATGCTGCTTTTGGTATATGGGTGTCTGGAGATGAAAATATTATTGGTGGAAGCGACACGGTAACTAGTCGGAATGTGATCTCTGGTAATGGGGCCGCAGGTCTGATAATTGTTGGCAATCAAAATATGGTGTTGAACAATTATGTAGGTTCAACTGTGGATGGAAATGAAGGTCAGGGGAATTCTGGTTATGGAATATTAATTTTTGGAAATTCCAATCAGATTGGTGATGGCAGCAATAGTGGTCGGAACGTCATTGTCAGCAATCTAAGTGCACAAGGCCTTCTAGGTGATGGCATTCAAATTAATGGGAATGGATTTGATTCTGCTGGAGGAGATTTTAATAAAATCTTTGGGAATTATATTGGTGTGGGACCAGATGGTGAGTCTCCGATGCCAAATGGGCGAGATGGCATTGGCCTATATGGAGGTGCTAAGTCAAACATAATTGGGAGCCCAACTATGCCAAATGTAATTGCCTATAATTTAGGAGATGGGGTTTCATTTCAAGAGTTTGTTGAAGAATTTCCCATACGCAATGGGGTTTTTGGGAATTCGATATTTAATAACAATGGATTGGGCTTAGACTTTGGGGCTGATGTCTTAACTGCCGCTGTCCCTGACTTAGACTTTTCCTCTAAAAATGGATGGCTGACTTTATCGATTCAGGACTTGCCGAATCAACCGTTTTCTGTTGATATTTTTCGAAATCAATTCTGTGATACTCCTGGCTATGGTGAGGGTCAAAGCTATATCGGCAGTGTTGATATTTTTACCGGAGCAGATGGGTTCGGTCAGGCAGAGTTTGAATTGCCACTTGATCTTGTAGAAGGTGAAGTAATTACTGCGATGTCTAATTTTTTGAGAGGCATGAGAAAATCGCATACTTCTGCTTTGGATTTTTCTGGAAATCGGCCGATCGAATTTGTGGGTGCTCCGGATGATCTAAATTCCTCAAACTTTTCTGAATGTTTTGACCCAATCCCGGCTATGCCAACGAAAACTCCAACTCCTTCAGTAACCCCTAGCGAGACAAGTACTGCCACATCTACACCTATTCCCTCAGAAACACCAGACAGTACCCTAACAGTAACAATAGTAATAACTCCATCGGCCACGCCGCCAGTGGATGGCACGCCAATGCCTCCGACAAATACAGATCAGCTTGTTTTTTTGCCATTGATTCAGAGTTCATCAGATTGAATTCTAAAGGGACCCTTTTTAAGTTCCTCTTCAATGGTTGTTAATACGACCGGGTTTTCATAGATTTTAGCAAGATGGGTCGCTTGCCTAAATTGATGCTGGGCTTCGTCTGGCCGGTTATTGGTGAGATGTAGGCGACCCAAATTGCAATGGACGGCCGCAATTTCATGCAGTTGCCCCTGCTGCTGAACCAGTTCTAACTGTGCCTGAAAATAGCCAAATGCTTGCTCAAAATTCTGATTGAAGACTGCGACTTCACCCAGTCCGCCCAATACCGCATTTTCTAAGCCGATATGATGCTGGCTTAGCTTTTGAGCTTCGAGCAGATATGATTTGGCTCCCACCCAATTGTTTCGTTTGAGCTCGATTTGGCTGAGTGAAAATTTGAGAAGGGCGTCACCTAAGACGATTTTATACTCATCGCTTAGGCGTAGCCCGGCCAGCCAAGCTGATTCGGCTTCATCAAGATTCCCTTTTGCGAACGCGATATTGCCTAAATCAAGCCATCGGCCGAGTGCTTGTTTGTGGAAGCTTAACGACGTGTAAATATCTTTTGACTGTGAATAGTGAGCTGCTGCTTGATCCATCTCTCCCAATTGATATTGAAAATACCAACCGCTTAAAAGATGAAAATAGGCATGTCCAGGCGTCTGGTCGGCCGAGTTTATTTCAAGCTTGACTTGCTCAAGCAGTTGAAATGCTTTGTCATGTTTTTTGCTACTCCAAAAAAGGTGATAGACACGTTGTAGTCGTAAGCCATGAATGAGCGATTGGTTATCGGTTTGTTCGGCCGCTGGTAATGCTAAATCAACCAAGTTCTGAGCTAAAAGGTGTGTGCCTCTATCAGACAGCAAGCTTTGCATGTGGTGGACGATGGGGGTCAGTAGATGAATATCGTGCTCAATGGCCCAACGCCAAGCAGTTGAAAAATTCTCCAAATTGAGCCGTAATTTTTCTTCGATCCGGATGGGACCAAAGCGAGAGGATTGGTTGCCTAGGCTGGCTAGTAATTCAAGGAAGTATGTGGCTGCTTCGCGTGCTAACCGGCCGTCATCATCGTGTTTCGTAAGCAAGAATTGACGCAAGAGCGGGTGGAGCTGATATCTGGCGTCTTGAAAATTAACCAAGGACTTTTGCCCTAGCCGCCGCATGATGGCTGGGGTAGCTTGGGCGATCGCTTCGGCCGCTTCAAACGAGAAAGTCCCCTGAAACCACGATAAGTTTGCTAAGACATTCTGTTCGAGCTTAGTTGATGCATCCCAAGACGTTTCGAAAACCGCCCCTATGCTCTTTTGTCGATCTGTTTGATCAATGTTTTGTGAATTTAAATTTTCGATACGGGCTTCAAGCTGTTTGATGATCTGTTGGCAAGACTGAAACGGGGTGAGATCGGCCGCCAATTCAATTGCGAGCGGATGACCTGAAACAAGCTGGCAAATTTCAAGAATCGATTCTTCATCTGAATCGGAGAGGGTGGCCCCGCTGAGCTGAGCAAACTGATGAAAGAGTGCGGCGCTGTCTGAAATGCTGTCGGCCGAATTTAACCCATCGAGCCGAAATACTGTTTCTCCCCGCAGATTGAGGAGCCAGCGTGAGGTGACTAAAATCGTTAAGTTAGGCAGTTGTTGTTGCAGGGTGGAGATGAGCGACGCATAGGTGGTGAGGTGTTCAAAGTTGTCGAGGATAAGAAGCAGTTCACGCTGGTGTAAAAATTCGATGCAGCTTTTTTCAGGGCTTTGAGTTGCAGGTAGGGTTGTTTGATATTGGCCAGAATTAAGGGCCGCTTGCAAGATGGCTGAGGCGATAGCCTGTTGGCCGTTTTGTTCTGGCGACACGTTAGCGAGTGGAACGAATAAGACCCCGTTCAAAAAACGGTCTGCATTTTCAAGCCCGACCTGCATCGCTAAACGGGTTTTGCCCATGCCGCCTAATCCAGCAATGGTGATGAGCTTGTTCGTTTTTAATAGCTGGCTGATGGTCGCTCGATCTTTTTGACGGCCGACAAACGGGGCGTCGGGCGGCCGGATGTTGTGCTTGGGTGTCTGTCGTGCTTTGCGGATGCGCTGGGCCAAATCGAGTGTTTCGGCCGTCGGCTCTACTTCAAGCTCTTGCCAAAGCGTTTCTTGGCAAATTTGGAACTGTTTGAGCGCAGAGTCAAATTTCCTTTGATAAGCATAGGAACGCATCAGTTGGCGGTGGCCATTTTCATTCCACGGCTCAAGTTGAAGCAGTTGCACGAGTGAGTCAGATGCCTGATGCCAATCCTCTTGGCTTATAAAATGATCGGTGATCGTCTGCAATCCATCAATCTGCTTGCGTCGGTAAAACTCAGACATTGAGCCAACCCAGTGCTCAAATTCGGGAGAGTCACCGAGCGAAATGCCGTGCATAAAGCGATCTCGATAAAGAGCAACGGCCGTTTGTAGCTGGTCGATTTCGGCCGATTGGATCAAATCTGAAAAGCGATCAAGGTCGAGCCAATGGGGCTGATTGCTCAAGAATTGGACCGTTTTGCGGTTGATGTCGAAATAGCCGGGGCAGAGGGAGTTGATGTTGTGTAAAGCTAAACGCAGATTGGCTTTGGCACGATCTTCTGGAAGGTTGCTCCAAAAAAGCCCGGCCAATGTTTCACGTGGGTGGAGCTTTTGATTGGCGACGAGGTAGCAAAGGAGAGAGATCGCTTTTTCAGAGACGAAGTTGGTAAGCGGCTCATGGTTTAGCGTGATGGATGGTCGGCCGAGAAGCCTGAGGTTTAACGTGGTCATATTCCCCTGCATCGGTCTATTTTAACAATAAACGCTGAATAAACGTTTATCAATAGACTGTTTTCATCAGGTTGTTTTTATGATCAATATCTGTGTGATGTATGAGGTGCAAAAGATGAAAAATCAGACCCTATCTAATTTAGGCAGAAATGTATTATTTAGTTCGCTGTTTGGTGGACTCATAGCGATATTATTTATCTACGGAGCTGGTGGTGTGGCTTACAGTGAACGTTTGGCTGATCCGGAAGAACCGGTGCTGGTGTTTAGCAGCTATTACGGCGGTAGCACGCACGAATGCCAGTTTGAGATTTGTGTCCTTACAACCGACCCGGCTGGGAACATCTATATCGCTGGCTCAACGACGTCAGATGATTTTCCGCTCGTAGACTCTTACTCGGCCGTTTTTTCACCCGGCAGTGGCACTGACATTGTGGTTGTTAAACTTGAGGCTGGGACAAAAAGGGTGCTATACAGCAGTTATATCGGTAAAGGGATGGCTCAAGGAATTGCCGTAGACGCGGCCGGAAATGTGACGGTGGCTGGCTTTACAGGAGATAGCACTTTCCCAACCACGACAAATGGTGCTCAGCAGACATTTGCTGGAGGCGCGTTTGACGGCGTTCTATTTACACTCAGCAGCGATGGGAGTGAGTTACTCTACAGCACATTTTTAGGCGGCACAGATCGGGAGCTGCTGTTTGATGTTGAGGTCGATGGGGCTGGAAGCCTCTACGTGACCGGCTGGACAGCATCGGCCGATTATCCGACGCTAAATGCTGCCCAAGCGACGTTTGGTGGTAACACCGATACGGTTGTGACCAAAATCGCCCCTGATGGCAGTTTGGCTTACTCAACTTTTATGGGTGGCGTTAATCGTGAAGATGGGATCGGCTTAGAAGTAGATGGGTCGGGTAACGTTGTAGTCGCAGGGCGTTCGGCCAGTGATAACTTCCCGACAACGGCCGGTGCATTTCAAACGGTGCGAGACTCAGGTGCAGGTAATGATGCGACGATCTTTAAACTTAATCCGGCCGGTGGATTGGTTGCCAGCACATTTTATGGCACGGTGCGAAACACGGCCGGTGTCGATGTCGGTTTAGACTCCAACGGGAACATCTATGTCCTGACGATTACTGAGGGTGTGATCAAGCTAAATGGCGCATTGAGCCAGCTACTTTTTCAGACCGATTTAGAAATGACAAGTAGTATTGATGGAGAGGGCGGGCTTGTCGTTGACAGTGAAGGGATCGCTTTTGTGACCGGCTGGAACGGATCAGGCATTGATCGGGACGTGGTACTGGCCGCCGTTGGATCTGGCGGGCAGCTGCTTCACTATCAAACGGTGGGTGGGAGTAATCAGGATTTTGGTTATTCACTTTCTTTGGTTGAAGATAGTAACGGGAAGAAAACCGCGTTTATTGCAGGTAGAACGCAATCGGCCGATTTTCCTGTGTTGAACCCGATTCAAGACACCTTAAACGGGACAGAAGATATCTTGTTGATCGAGATTACGAATTTAGAAAATATCGGGCCGAAGCTGTTGTACCTGCCGATGATCGGCCGATAGCTAAGTGCCGAGGTTTGCTGGAGCAGGTTTGCCTAACAGGTTTTTGCTCCAGTATGCCTATGCTAGAAAAAGACTGACGTGAGATCAGATTTCCCTGAGCAATGGTGTTGCAAAATGAGAGTATGCAATTCCAACCAATCGGGCCTATCTTAATCTAAAAGGACAAACACTAAAATGCACCAACAGCATCAATTCATTGACCCTCAACCCTCTTCAAGAAAACGGCCCCGAAAATATTTGCTTTCGGCCGGTTTTATTGGATTGGTCACTACACTGCTGATAGCTTCTGCACCAGCGACCCAGGCCCACCAACCGGCCGCTGGTGGCGCCACTCACGATCTAAACAGCGCGCCCAACGCCATTAACGCTGACGCCTGCTTCGAAATATCTGGGACTGTAACACGGTTTGATCGGGTACCACGTGCGGCTGGATGGGAGCCTACGATCGGCGGTTTTCCGGTGCGCAGTGCCGTTGTGCGCCTGATGGAGAGCGACACAATTTCAGATGATGAGTATGGGGAAACAACAACCGATGAAAGCGGATTTTATAAATTTGATGAATTCTGTGACGATGACGGCTTTTTTGACGACACGTTAGAAGTTTATGTTGTGCTACGGGCTGAGATTCGGGCTGGTGGTGACACAATTGTCGAAGTTGAAGATAGTTCATATTTTGATGAAGTGTATGAGTATGAGCACGGGCTACCTGCCCCATCGTCAGTCGGCGGGAAGTTCACCGTTGATTTTGTACTCAACGAGGAGCAGAGTGGCGTTTTTAATATCGCAGATTCGATTTACGATGCGTGGAACTTTTGGAATGAAAGTGGCGGAGCGCATGACGGAGACACCTTTTTCGACTATGCGGCCGAAGTTCATTATGAACCTGGTTATGGAGATGATGGTTCTTATTATGAAGGCTATGTCTTTGATGAGATAACTATTTCAGATTCGCCTGGAGATCATTGGGATGATTCTGTGATCATTCACGAATGGGGCCATATGACTGATGATAAATATGGTTGCGATGATGCAGAAGGCGGCCCTCACAGCAGCTCGAATCTTTACTCAAACGAGCTGGCTTGGAGCGAAGGGTGGGCGACTTATTTGCAGAGTGCTGTGCGTCAGGAAAAAGGTTACTCATTTGGTCAATTTTATGTCGATGCAGATGAAGACTCAGGATTTTCACGTAATTTAGAAACGTGGAATATGCTACAACCTGATCTAATCAGCCCTCGAAATGAACTGGCGGTTGCTGCGCTTTTGTGGGATCTATATGACGATACGGTAGATGGGCAAGACAAAGTCGGGTACGGTCATGGGACGATCCAAGATCTGTTTACTGATTCAGATTTCACGAATAATGGATTTTTTGATGATGATTGTGACGCAGTGATGTTTGCACGTGCCTGGGTCGAGTCGGGTCGGCCGGCCGATGGGCCGACTGCGGCCGTCTTTGAGCAAAACATCGGGTTGACCTTTTTGCCCGGCACCCGAGCCAGCAACGTGCGTTCAGCCGACACTGTGCGCCAAACCCAACAGCTTTTAGAAGATATTGACGCCAGCTACAAATGGTGGGACCAAACCCTGTTTGTCGTCGATAACAGCGCAAGCATGGGATCAAACGGCAAACTGGACGCGGTGAAAAGCGTTATCCGGCAACAAACAACTGAGCTAGAAGCGGCACAAGAAGAAGGAGCTGAATTTAATCTACAAACATTTTCTAATAGCAGTAGCACGAATCAAGCGGTGTTTGCCGGGCAATTTTATGCTGATGCGGTTGACCCCTATTTAGCTGGAATAAGCCCAACTGGCGGGGGCGATTCTGACTGCCAAGTGCAAGCGTTTGATGCGCTGGCGCAGGCGTTAGAAGGAGAGAAAAACGTCGATGCGTGGGTGTACACCGATGGAGACACGACGACTGACAAATTTTCGGCCGAATCGATGCAGAGTCTGCTGGCGGACCGTAATGTGCGAGCCTCGTTTGTGACGTTGGGTAACTGCGCCCCGGCCGTGCCTGTCGATGAATCAGAGCTACAAAACGACGGCAGTGGTGCTTATTTGCCCACGCCACCCATAAGCCCAGAAGGGGGAATTGTCCCCTATTTGATGACCGCCATCGGTAGTGGTGGACAGTTTTTGAACGTGAGCGAAAGCCAGTTGGCTGACGCGCAAGCGATCCTGCTGGCACAGATTACCCACAGCGCAGGGGCTGGCCGCTGGAGCGATTATGTGAGCGATAAACCGACTTATCGTTTTGATCAGCTGACGGCCGCAGAGTATGAATGGATCGATGTGACCAATGGTCAAAATAACGGCAAACCGGGCGACAACGCGGCCGGAAACGGAGTCGGCCGGGGTAGTGAAGGGTTTGTCGATGTTGATTTGCAGGCGACTATCGATTTGTACGGCTTTCCTGTTACAGAACTGCGTGCTTATGAAAATGGTGCACTGGTCGGACATCCGTTTAGTAACCAAACGGTGAGCGCGATAAATGCACCATTAACGGCCGGTCAGCAGCCACTATTTGCTCTCATCCCATTTTGGGACGATTTGGAATGGGACAATCGTTTTCCTACTGATGG
>JBGCDP010000369.1:0-12679 GCA_045105475.1 Anaerolineae bacterium | reverse complement strand
CGGCTTGCAAAATAGGCGTAGAAGCTAAGAATAATAGCACTTGCAGAGACAATGGTCATCAATGTACCTGGGAGAAAATTGACATGCCCGCCTAAATCCATAAATAAGAAATAGCCAACATCGGCTAGCCCACCAGTGAGTGCGGCTAAAAAGATGGCGTTGGTATTACCACGCCAAATGAAGAAGACGCAGATTGTCGTGACGATACCGATCCAGAGAAGATTAAAGCCATGCTGCCCTAAAACTGCCCCAACCGCATCTGGGTAGCTGAGTTGAAATACAGTCGGATCGACGGCATCGGCAATGCCGCTAAATCCGCTGGCGATGTCGCCACTTAGGACAAAGCTTATGGTGAATACACCGGCCGCAATGTGTACAAGTCCCCAGACTAGCCAGAGTACGGCCGAAATTTTGAGTAAAGTTGAGTTGTTCATAATATTCTCTCTTGATTAATAAGTAGACTGATTGGTGTAATTTTTAGTCAAAACTAAGCAGGTATAAGTAAAAAACGACCATATGCGACAAAAGCGGCCAGCAACAAAATGACAACGTTGGTCATAATCGATTGCATCCCATCACCCCGCTTTACATGCAAACTGATTGCACCCAGCATGGTTAAAACCAAACCAACGGCCGCCAGTGGAGTCAGCCAGGGCAATATGCCGGTAAGCATCGGTAAAACCAGCCCCAGACCTGCAAGCACTTCCAAAATGCCGATGATCCGAATGTTGGTATCCGAAACATCTTCTACCCAAGCCATCCGTTCACCACCACTTTCTATTAAATTTTCTTTTGGCTGACTCGCCTTCATGCCACCAGCCGCTAAAAACATAAGCCCTAGTAATCCTTGTAAAACCCAAAGTACGATATTCATTTTTCTCCGTTATTTTGCCTCGGCCGGCTTAAGTAGACCGATTGGTATAATTTCGAGCCAAAAAAAAGCTCTATTTATTTTCTAAAGTTGTTTGCATCAGCAATTTCAAACTATTGGCGACAGTACGTAATGTTGCTGCATTTCGATTGGTCCGTCCTAAAATCATCGCCCCTTCGAGAGAAGCGTTGATTGTAGCCGCGAGAGCTTTGGCCTGCGCGGCCGAAAACCGCCCCATGATAAGCTTGGCCGCCAACACATCCTGCAACTGCTGATACCCATCTGAACATGCCTGCCGCAACCGTTCGCTGCTGTTAGATGCCTCTAAGGCTACCGCCGCAATTGGCGCACCAGAGCAACAGTCACCTTTTTCCATCGTTTGAGCCATACCCATAATCATTGAAAAAACCGCTTCAATCGGATCATCAACTTGACTTAATGCCTGTCGAGAGAACTCAGCCATATCATTCATACGCTGCTTAACCGCTTCAACCGCCAGCTCTTCTTTGCCATCTGGAAAGTAGTAGTAGAGCGACCCTCGTGGAGTCGCGCTCTCTTTGACGATTTGGTTAAGTCCAGTAGCGGCGTACCCTTGCCTTTCAAGTAGATCGGCCGTAGTCGCCACGATTTTGTCACGTGTTGGGTTACTCATCTGTGTGGAATTATACCGATTGGTTAGTAGAGAACAAGCGATCTTATAATTATCTGCTGATTGATTACGTTAGATAGTCAGCTTCTTAGTTAAAAAATGACAAGCATGTCCTTTTGGATAGTTAGGAATTGTGGCGATTAGTTCATAGCCTAGCTTTTCATAAAACGACTTTGCCTGCCAATCTGTCGACTCCAGCAACGCCTGCTCAAACCCATTTTGAAGCGCAAATTGCTCCGCTTTTTCGACCATCATCGTCCCTAACCCGTTGCCACGAGCTTGATCAGAAACCCACACCAACTCCAAATGAAGCGTATTCCAAAAGCAGGTTGCTCTTAGCCCTCCGATGATCGTTTGATCTTTATCTCGTGCAAAGATCGAGAATTCAATGGCAGCATCTTGTGGTTCAAGGTCCGTGACCATCGCATGGTTAAAGTCTATGAGCCCTTGGCTGATTGTTTTAGAGTCTTCGGCCGTTGGTGATGTTGTTAGTTCGAACTCCAAAATACTCCTGATCGATTTGAGATTAAGCCTCAAACCGTAATAATGACATGCCCTTTCTTCTGTCCTGATTCAACATAGCGATGCGCTTCGGCCGTCTGTTCCAGCGGGTACCGTTTATCAATCACAACCTTGATTGTGCCTGCTTCAATTAACCCAGCTAGGTAGTTTAAATCCTCAATAGTTGGCTCAACCGACTCGATAATCACCTTTTTGCCACTGCTTCTAGAAACCCGCCGGCCGCGAATTCGAGTTCTTGGATTTGGGCTGGCTAACAGGTATCGGCCGTCTGGCTTGAGTGCTTTGACACATCTTTCGAATGACTTTTTACCAACCGAATCAAAAACAAGATCGTAACGTTCTTCCTTTGCTGCAAAATCTTCATGGGTGTAGTCGATGACATGATCCGCACCGATAGAGCGCAGCATATCTAGCTTGTCTGCGTGATCAACGGCCGTCACTTCTGCACCAAAATGTTTGGCAAGTTGCACCACAAAGGTGCCAATACTACCCCCTGCCCCATTGATCAAAATCTGTTCACCCTTTTGAATATTGCCTTTTCTGAGATAGTGCAAAGCCTCAGTACCGCCTGTCGGAATCGCGGCCGCTTCATCATAGCTGATGCTCGCCGGTTTGATCGAAATGACAGCTGATTCTGGGAGGCACTTATATTCAGCATAAGCACCAAAACGCAGGCCGGCCGATGCAAAAATCTGATCCCCTTTTTTAAATTTAGTAACAGCTTTGCCGACCGCCTCAATTTCACCAGCAAGCTCTTGCCCCAAAACCGTAACCCGTTTCGGTTTAATCAGGCCCGCATACAAACGGAGCGGAACCCGGATTAACAACGGGAGATCCAGTCGGCGCAGTTCGCAATCTCCAGCAAATGCGGTTGCGGCATGAACTTTGATCAAAACCTCATTGTCTTTAGGGGTAGGTTTGTCGACTTCTTGTAGCTGAAAAACATCAGGAGAGCCGTAGTTTGTCCAAATAATCGCCTTCATTAATTAATCACTCCTTTGATATTATTCACCTCAAGGTTGGGCATTCTGACTTGCTTTTCCTTTCTGCTGCATCCATTCAACTGCAGAAGCGACTAAAGCGGCCGTCCCAATTGGCAAAGCGGACTCATCGATCCGAAATGTCGAAGTATGAACAGGATACTGCTGATCCCAATCTTCCCCTTTCACACCTAGCACAAAGAAACAGCCCGGCTTTTCGCGCAGCATATAGCTAAAGTCTTCACCACCCATAACCGGTTTGGGTTCATGCACTTGATCATCACCTAGCAATCTTTTGACCCCATCAAAAACAACCTGAGTTGCGGCCGCATCGTTTACAGTTGGCGGGTAATATTTGATGATTTC
Organism: Anaerolineae bacterium; assembly: GCA_045105475.1. Taxonomy (GTDB): domain Bacteria; phylum Chloroflexota; class Anaerolineae; order Promineifilales; family Promineifilaceae; genus WTJY01. The sequence continues at coordinate 9,291 of JBGCDP010000369.1, read as the reverse complement.
GAGATCAACCTCACCCCCAAGCGCTTCCACAACTTTACATGCTCGCCGCATTTCATCTTCTAATAGCTGGCTTGTTTCTGCATTTAAGCTCCGCATCGTGCCTGCAATCGTCACCGTTTCAGGAATCACATTGATGGCGGTTCCGCCCTGAATCGTTGTGAGCGACACAACACCTGACTCAAGCGGGTCAAGGCGGCGGCTGACGATATTTTGAACCGCTAACAGAAAGTGTGCGGCTAAAACAAGCGGGTCATTGGCTAAATGGGGAGCAGCGCCATGTCCACCAGCGCCACGGATGACAGCTTTTACACTGTCGCCGCCCGCTAAGATGCCGCCAGCTCGGGTGCCAATTTTGCCAGCAGTTGATCTCGAATCGACGTGAAGACCAAAGACGGCATCGATCTCATCCATCACCCCTTCTTTAACCATCCGTTCTCCACCAGACAAATTTTCGTCATCCCGGTTTTCTTCGCTGGGCTGGAACAAGAAGCGCACAGAGCCAGGCAAACGCCCTTCGTCGGCAAAGCCTTTCAGAACAGTGGCTGCACCTAATAGCATCGCAGTATGGGCATCGTGGCCGCAGGCGTGCATCAGGCCCGGCCGTTCACTGTCAAACTCTGAGCCATTTTCTTCTTGGATCGGCAAAGCATCCATGTCAGCCCGGAGACCAACCGTTTGGCCAGTGCCCTCTATCCGGCCGACGACACCTGTCTTCGCCACACCCGTTTCCGCTTCAATCCCTAAATCATTCAGCACAGATTGGACCAATCGAGCCGTTTGGACCTCCGTATAACTCAATTCCGGTTGCTTATGAATAGTACGCCGCCATGACACAATCTGATCTTGGATTGCGTTGGCTCGTTCCATAATTTCTGCGCTTGTAATTTGATTTTGTGCGGTCATGTACAAATAATCCTTGTCTACTTGAAAAATTTAAAGAGGCTTCAAGCATTATACCGCCAGCAAAATATTGATCCACGTCATTGACTCATATGGCAGAACTAAAGGAAAACAAAAACGGGCTTGGAACCAAATGATGGTTACCAAGCCCGTTATGATTTAGGTTTAGGGTGACTAAGCTTATGCTGGCACTGGCCCTTTTTCGATGTTGATCTGTTTACCAACAACCGAGTCTCCGGCCGGCATGATGATCGCTAAAACGATATATGCAAGGACGCCAGGGCCACCCATCAAGGTGAATAAAACAAAGAGCAAACGTACGATAGTTACATCGATATCAAAGTAGTTGGCCAATCCGGCCGCTACACCCGCTAACTGCTCATTGTCTTTTGATCGCATTAATTTCTTGTCCATTTTATGTCTCCTAGTGGTTATCGTTTGCTCAAGCTTTCAACCTGCCAAACGTTGTGTTTAATTTTTCGTTCAAACGAATCAATCTGCTTGAACGTTGATAGAATAATAAAATAGAAAGCATCGTTTAACATCCACCCTTCGCATACATTGAAATAGATGGTTCGGATGATCTTGAATCAACCATCTGGTTGATCGTGATGGCTAGTCCACTAAATAAAGGGCCATATGCTCAAACCATGCTTGATAAACTCAGCCATTTTAATTAGGAGACAGCTATGACCGTTTATATCATCGCCCAAATTACGATTCATGATCGAGAGAAATATGATCAATATGAAGAAGGGTTTATGGAGATTTTTGACCGCTTTGAGGGAACAATGCTCAGTATAGATGAAAACCCTACGCCGCTTGAGGGTGAATGGCATGCGACACGCTCTGTGCTGATGAGCTTCCCTACGGCCGATGCGTTTAAAGCTTGGGCGGGTTCAAAAGAATATCGAGCATTGGCTAAATATAGGCATGAGGCAAGCATAGGCAATAGCATTATGGTGAAGGAATTTGATCGCGCAGCTTAAAACAAAAGTGTCCGTCGAAAATTTTCGACGGACACTCATTAGGCTCAATATACTAAATTACCCTCTGTGTTATTTATGACGTAGCGTGTGCTCTAAATATCTGCCAAAAACTCTTCGATCAGATCGATCACTTCATCATGAATGTCTATCCGGCTTTTGTCACCGCTCTCTTCGCACGCAAACGCTTCACCTTCTTTTTCTAAAATCTCAAGCGCGCCATCTTTACAGATCTGCATAAAACTAAAGTGAGCCGCTTCCTCAATTTCACGATATTGGCTGTGTTCTGGCAAATAATCGACCATTGGGGTCAGATGGGTTGCGGGAGGGACGTTCTTGTCATCTTCCGCCCCGATAATAAGAATCGGTGTTTCTAGGCTTTGCAGAGAATCGGCCGTCATTGATTCAACCAATCCTGGTGCAAAAGCAATTGCCGCTTTGACCCGATCATCTTTAAAGTCTTGATCGGTTTGTGCGTAATACTCAGCATCAAATGTTTCAAAAACATCTTCAAAATATCTACAGCCATCATCTGGATAGGTGGCACAGAATTCAGGCATCCGTTCCATCTCTAAGGTTGCGCCCGAAAGTGCCATTGAGGTGTAACCACCCAGCGACAAGCCGATCACCACAATATTTTCTTCGTCAATATATTGACTGTATTCTGAACTCAACAGGCTATCCAGCATGAACGAAACGTCTTGCGGTTGATTCCATGTTTCTAAGATTTCGGCCGGAGTAGGATTACTAAAATAGGTACTCCCAGGATGGTTAGCCGCAATGACCATCGCCCCATTTTCAGCCAATTCGGCCGCTAACCATGACAAGTTTCTCCATGTTCCCGTTGTGCCGTGGACCAAAACATAAAGCGGCGCTTTTTCTGTGATCGCAATCTCTGCACCTGGATCAGCAAAGAACCCATAGAAAACCTTGTTGCCACCGTACTCCTTCCCTTCGACAGGTTGAGTCGGGTACCAAATCAATGCTTCAATTTCACGATCACGTGCTTGATCCACAAAGGTCTCTTCGGCCGTGCCGATCGTCGTGATTTGTCTTTCCCCGCCTATGCCAAGCACAGAGCAAGAAAACAGCAGTGCTGTTGTGACTGTCAGTAATATCAATTTAACAACAGTGCTGCTTTTCAAATTAAAACCGATCAATTTTGATGACCGCTTATCTTTTGAACTAAATAATTTTGTATCCATTTGATCTCCTTTGACCGTAACCGGCGAAGCGGTTCTTTTTATTTAATTTAATCTTAGCTTTCGGCTTTCTAATCGAAATCGGCCGATGAGATATTTTTAGATGGGTCATTTAGGTCATCTTCAATCCACCATTAGATTGATTGATAGACCAGCCCGTTCACAGACGTCATCCTTCTATTAGCTTGTAGCTTGGCAAAGTTTTTGCCAGCAAAGCCACCTGATTCCAGATAATCCTTAAGCAATTTCAATTCAATAGACTCACCCCTTTTTTAGATGATTTGATATCAACCGCGCAGTTGGTCTCAAATCATATTTTCAGCTTGCCCCACCCTTTGCGAACAGATTTCTACTTTTACATCATGCCGCCCAAGGCCCTTATTCAACCACCTGCTCTAGATGCCATACTTTAGATACGATGCACCAACCATCACTGTCTTTTACAAAACTCAGATGATCAACAAAGATATTGTTGTGCGCTCTTAAGCGCAGTTTAACCACCGCACAATCTTTTGATAACCAATCGATCAAAATAATTTCTTCCTCTCTTTCTTGGTTTTTACTGGCTGGTGAAGGTCTATTGTCGACATCATTTCTAAAGCTGGCGATAGGGTCAACCAGCAAAGAGCCTTCATCAACATCAAAAAGGCTAGATGCTTTGTGAAATACTTTATCGAGCATAGCGACATCGCAATGGTAGATAGCATCGAAATAAAGGTTAATCGCCGCAAATAATTCTGTTTCTCTCATTTTGTGAATTTCCTCTAAAACTAAGTTTTTTAAATTGACTCTGAATCGAAGTCAGTAACTACATGTTAAAGAGTTTTGATGAGGGCTGAAATTGGCTTATGAGATAACATGCGTTAATATTAAGCCAAATTTAACCCATTCACCCATAAACATGATGATGATGAACGATCACATAAGACCCAAGCGAGTTGCGATTTTAGTCGATGATGGACTCTCACTATTTGAACTAGGTTGTGCGGTTGAGCTCTTTGCACTGCCTCGCCCTGAAATCCCTAATTGGTATCAGACTGAAGTGGTGACCTTTTCGAGTAATCCTCTGAACGCCATTGGCGGATTGTTGATTCAACCTCAGACTGTTAGCAACCTGTCTGGCTACGATATGCTCGTTATCCCCAGTTGGCCCATTCACCGCCAGGTGCCTGAAGCCATATCTGCGGCGTTAAAACATTTCTATCAAAATGGGGGTGAAATTATCTCATTTTGTTCTGGGGCCTTTTTACTGGGTGAAGTTGGTTTGTTAGCTGGGCGGCGGGGCATCACCCATTGGCGTTATGCGGATGAATTCAAGAATCGATTTCCATCTACTGAATATGTTGACGACGTTTTATTTCTTTATGAAGGGCAAATAGGCTGTTCGGCAGGGAGTTCGGCGGCGATTGATCTAGGCATTGAGGTCATTCGGAGTCGATATGGCTATCAGGTTGCGAATCAAGTGGCTCGGCGTTTGGTGTTGGCCGCTCATAGAAACGGAGGCCAGTCGCAATTTGTTGAAACACCGGTCCATAAAGAAGCAAGCCATTTTTCAGACACACTCGATTGGGCGATTCAACACCTTGATCAACCTCTTGAAGTCAATCAGTTGGCTGACATGGCCAATATGACAAGACGAACATTTGACCGCCTTTTCAGAAAAACGATCAATATGAGTCCAAAAGAGTGGCTTATTCAGCAACGCCTTGAACTGGCAAAAACACTACTCGAGTCAACTGACCAGACGATTGAAATGATCGCTTACCATTCCGGCTTCAATACGGCAATTACGATGCGCCATAATTTTCGTAAATACCTACAGCTGTCACCAACGACTTATCGAAAACAGTTCGCCAGCCATTCGATTGCGTCATCATAAAAACAGTCAATTTTGAACAGGTTAAGCCGATGGTCTTAAACTAAAAACTGTTCATTTTCTTCTGACTTCATTAATTTCCTTTCCATTTTATGTTTCCTATTGGTTTTTGTTTGTTTGCAACATGCAAGGTTTATCTCAACCTGACCAAGGCACAACTGCCAAACATTGTGTTCAAACGAATCAATCTGTTTGAATATTGACAAAATCAAAAAATAGATCAACTTGCTTGTAATCAATCAGCATAAATTGTTAGGTTTTTTTTGGCTCAACCATTCGGCTGATGTATTGCCGAAAACAGGCTTGACTCGGCCCTTGGGGATAGATTTACACTCCGATTATGGCTTTTAAAGATAACAAACATACACAGATTCAAATCGGCCGATTTATGCGAGCGACACAGCTCTCACGGAAAGCACTGCGTTTATACGAGCAGCTAGATATTTTACGGCCGGTCACCATCGACCCCGATTCTGGCTATCGCTATTACAGTGACGCTCAAATAGATCTGGCTAGGTTAATTCGTTTGTTACGCGAGATGGACATGCCGTTAAAACTTGTACAAGAAGTGATTTCGGCCGATTCCACTGCGGCTTGTCACCTCGTTGAAGCCTATCAACAAAACCTTGTCCAACGTGCCCGTAGCGTGCAGCAAACGGCCATCGTTGTGCAACAGATACTCAAACAGGAGAATTCTAAAATGTCATTTGAAATCCAAGTAAAAGACATGGCTGCTCAAACAGTTGTTAGCCACAATGCAAAGGTCAAAATCGGCGATCTACAAACGCATATTCGATCGACCTTAGGTCTACTCAGTAGCCATATCTCTGCCGGAGGAGCAAAGATCACAGGTGATCCCATTTGTATGTACCATGGACCGGTCAATGAAGAGGCTGATGGGCCGATTGAGATTTGCTGGTCATACAGTGGATCACTCGATGCGACTGATCAAATTGGCTTGCGCAGCTTACCAGCACACAAATTGGCCTACCATCATGCAGATGCAGATCACTCACATTTTCCAAATATTTTACAGGTTTGGACAGCAGTCATCGATTGGGCCAAAGAAAACGGCTATGACACAATGCCCCAAGGGTTAGAGTGCTACGAAATTTGGTCGGAGGATATGACGGTCATTGTGGGTTGGCCGTTATCCAGTGGTCAAAACAATGCTTAAGTTAATTTAGCCGTAAACCACAATCACTGACCGGTGGTCTTAAACTAAAAACGGGCTAGTAACCGGATTCTGGTCACTAGCCCGTGCTGTTTTATAAGCTAGACGGCGATCGCTTACGCAGCCATCGGTCCTTTCTCAATATTAATTTGCTCGCTAATCATCGAGTCTTCAACCGGCATAATCAAAGCTAAAATGATGTATGCTAGGATTCCGGGGCCGCCCATTAGAGTAAAGACGACAAAGAGCAAACGTACGATGGTGACATCGAGATCAAAGTATTTGGCCAATCCGGCCGCAACACCTAAAAACTGCTCATTTTCTTCTGACCGCATTAATTTCTTGTCCATTTCATGTCTCCTATTTAGTCTCGTTTACCCAACTCACTGGCTGTTAAACGTTATGTTTTATATTGTGTTCAAACAAATCAATCTGTTTGAATGTTGATAAAATATTAAAGGTAAATCTATCTCTTGTAATCAATCTTTAGGATCAATCAGAATAAAATCTCTGGTTGATTCTCTATCAACCAAATGGTTGATACATCGATTAAAGTAACGGTGGTAACGATGTTCTATACGAGCAATCGAGATTTAAAGAGCTAAAAGTCTGCTTGCAGCGGCCTATCTAACCGGCATCTAATATAAAAACTGAGCATTGAATGTGTTGTATGGCAATCTAAACCACTGTGCTTTTTCTTCTTACCGCTTTGACAACTGGAGTATCTCTGTAGCTGCTTCAGCCCTTCATCTAGCAATTGGCCGGTTAAAAACGACAGCTTGAAGGTTTGCGAATCGATAGAAGCAGACTAATATAAAAAGTATGCGACCTCATCCAAAAGAGATTCAGCTATTTCATTTGCCAAGGTTGGCAAATTTAAATTCGTCTATCCAAATGGGGCCCTTCGATCCGGCCGAATTTGGGAACGGCTCCACGGTGCCTGATCGCCATTCGTTTTACACGATCTTTTGGTTTAATACCGCCTCTGGCACCCACACGATTGATTTTGTTCCATACGACATGCGGCCGAACTCGGTATTTTTCATTCGGCCGGGTCAAACCCACTATTTTGATGTAGATAAGAACCAACTGCCAAAAGGGTTTCGGCTTTTTATGGATCATGATCTTTCAATTGGTAGTTTTGATCTCAAGATTCATGAATTTTTCCAATCATCAAAAACTCATCAAGCTCTCTATTTAGAAGACAGAGAAGCGCTTGAACTACAACATTTTGTCGATTTGCTGCTAAGCGAATTTCAACAGTTAACTGACAATTCAAGTGAGGCTCTGTCTCATCTGGTCAAACTGTTTTTGATCAAGCTAGATCGCTTTATGGAAAAGCGAGATATGGTTGAAAACAAAGCCAGTGATGGGATTGGAGAGCAGTTTCAACAGCTGGTAGAAGATCATTTTTTTGAGCAACATCGCATCAAAGCCTATGCACACCAATTGGGACTTACCGCAGACTATTTGTCTGAACGAATCAAAAAGGAGTTGGGAATCACCCCATCTAAACTGATTCACCAACGACTTTTGGCTGAAGCCAAACGGTTATTGGCCTATACAGACCTGACGTTAACCGAAATCGGGCAAACGCTAGGCTTTAAAGACAGTGCCTACTTTTCTCGTTTTTTTAAACGGGAAGCCGCCCAAACTCCTTCGCACTTCCGCACCACCATTCGGGAAAAGTACCAGAATCACACAGGATAGTACAAATAAACAACCTCGAAAACCCGTAAAATGACAATCTGGACAAAGGTCCGCTTGTGATCTTTGTATTAGGGTTTTACACCCGAGGAGAAAATATGGATTTTAAAGACTATCTTAAACAACCCCTGAAAAATGGTGCGCAACCACTGATGCGTGCAATGGTAAGTGTCAATAAAAAACTGATATTGGCGATCATGCTTATGCTAATAACGGCTTTCGCTTTTGGATGCAGCCAACCAGTGGCTCCGGTTGAAGAGCCGGCGGCAGCAGTTGAAACAAGCAGCGAAGTTGAAGAAGTTTCAACAACAGATGAAGAGAGTGAGGTGGCTGAAGAAGTCGTTGCTGAAGAAGTGATGGCTGAAGAAGTCGCGGCTGAAGAAGTAATGGAAGAAGAATCTATGGCCGAAGGTGTCGCCGGAACATACACTGTTTCTACGGCCGACAGCACCGTTACTTGGACAGGCAGCAAACCGGTGGGCAACTCTCACACCGGCGTGGTTGATATCACTGAAGGTGAGCTAACCTTAGCTGATGGCGCCCTCGTTTCAGGATCGTTTATGCTCGACATGACGAGTATTGCAGCCACCGATGGCTCCCCCGATCGCTTGATTCAGCATCTTAACTCAGATGATTTCTTTGGCACCGCCACATTCCCAACCGCTAGCTTGGTCATTAACTCGGCCGAAAGTTTGGGTGATGGCAGCTATGCGGTACTTGGCGACCTAACCATCAAAGAGATCACCAATCCGATTGAATTTACAGCAACGGCCGCTGAAGAAGACGGAGTGGTAACCGCCTCAGCTGACATTGTGTTTGACCGTGCTTTATATGATGTTCAGTTCGGCTCTGGCAGCTTCTTTTCAGACTTAGGCGACGATTTAATTAGCGATGAAATTGAAATCACTGTTGCACTGGTTGCGATGAGTGGAGACCATGCAATGGCCGAAGAAGTCGTTGCGGATGAAGCTATGGAAGAAGAATCTATGGCCGAAGGTGTCGCCGGAACATACACTGTTTCTACGGCCGACAGCACCGTCACTTGGACAGGTAGCAAACCGGTTGGCAACTCTCACACCGGCGTGGTTGATATCACTGAAGGTGAGCTAACCTTGGCAGATGGAGCCCTTGTTTCAGGATCATTTATGCTCGATATGACAAGCATTGCAGCCACCGATGGCTCACCCGATCGCTTGATTCAACATCTAAACTCAGATGATTTCTTTGGCACCGCCACATTCCCAACCGCCAGCTTGGTCATTAACTCGGCCGAAAGTTTGGGCGATGGCAGCTATGCGGTACTTGGCGACCTAACCATCAAAGAGATCAGCAATCCGATTGAATTTACCGCAACCGCTGCTGAAGAAGACGGAGTTGTAACCGCCTCAGCTGATATTGTGTTTGACCGTGCTTTATATGATGTTCAGTTCGGCTCTGGCAGCTTCT
>JBGCDP010000368.1:0-6809 GCA_045105475.1 Anaerolineae bacterium | reverse complement strand
TCAAGGCTTTCATTGATGCTTTCCATCGTGCGGCGGACCCTCACATTTTCCCGATTCATTCGATTGATTACTAACACTTTGGGCATTTTACGTCTGTCGGTCTCCTGCCAGGCTAGCTCCGTCCCTACTTCTACCCCCGATACCGCCTCTACAAGCACCAGAGCGCCTTCCGCCACATGGAGCGAGCTGTTGACCTCCCCCACAAAATCGATATATCCGGGGGTATCGATTAAGTTGACTTTGACGTTGTTCCGTTCAAAACAGGCGACTGAGGCGGAGATTGAGCTTTGGCGGGCAATTTCTTCGCTCTCAAAATCCATGATCGATGATCCGTTTTGCACATTACCCATCCGCTTCGTAACGCCGGTCTGATACAACAGCCGTTCCACAAGCGTTGTTTTGCCAGAGCCGGTATGACCGACTATCGCAACATTCCTAATATCCTGTGTCAGATACTCTTTCATGAATTTGCCTCCAGATAGTTTGTTTTTCCCGTAAAGCAAAAAGGGGTTGAAATCGCAACGATTCCAACCCCTTTTTGCATGAGATTTGTTAAACCTGCCCATTGCAGGTGCTTTGCTCAAACAATATATATCAGCTTTTTAAGTTGGGCAAATATGATTTTTTGTCTCTGAAAAGCAATTTTAAAGCATCCCGCTAAGTTCCCCTAAACATTTGGTTTCTCTGCCCAAAGGATAAACAACGGGTCCTCATCGGCCGGGGCGCCTGTTTCAGCACTTTTAATCCGCGCAGCAACCTCACCCCATTCGGCCGAATTTTGGAAATAGCTCACCACAATCTGAGCATGTTGCGCATCGGTGGTTGATAACCACACGGCCGTGGCTTTTTGTGGGAAGCAGCGATTCGCATAAGAAACAACAAACCGGCCTCCTGGCTTAAGTATCCGAAACACCTCAGCAAACACTTCAATTGGCTGAATCAGATACTGCACAGACACAGCGCAAATCACCGCATCAAACTCTTCATCTGCAAAAGGCAAAACCGGGTTTTCGTTTAAATTATGTACCCACAAATCCCCATCAGTGATAGCAGGATTGTTCAGCATTTCTTCCGCGTTTAAGCCCAATCCAACCACCCGAGTCGGGGTTAAGGTTTCAAGCGGCAGGTGTGATCGCCAACTTGACATTAGATCAAGGATCGCGCCGTTTTTAGGCAGGGTGTCAGCATAGCAGTCGGTTAACGCTTCGATAGCCGGATCATCGATATGTACGACCAGGCGGGGCATGGTGTAAAACTCAGCATCGTTGGCTTCGTCATCACGTTTGAAATAATCTGCGGGGAAAATGTCAGTTGTTTTCATTAGTCAGTTGGTTGGTGTGCTAAGTTTGAGGGTTGTTTAGCTGGATTTTGCTAACCCTTGAATTTTATTGAAAGTGATTTGATCAAAATAGCCTCGGGTAAATATTATCTTCTCATTGCGAATTTGAAAAAATCCACATCCTCGTAAGCCAAGGGGATCGGTCCATTCCAAAATGACCCATTCACCATCTTGAAAGATATTCTCGATGTTGCAGACCATCTTTGCTCGAGAAAATTCACCTGCGAACATCGTTCTAATCGCATCATTTCCGATTATAGGATCATAGCCAACTTGATGGCTAATGGCATCGGCCGCATACAGCTGTGCAAGGCTATAAGCATCTGCATTATTAAAATGCTTGACCCAAATTCTTATTAGATCTTTCGGTCCCATATTAAGTCCCATCAAACCCTAAATAGTATTTCAAGCTCAATTACCAGCAGCTTTCACATGCAGATCAAAGAAATCGACAGACCGTTGCATCGCCGTCCAGAAATTATTTGAGATATTGTGATTGTCTACTTCATATAGAAATAGCTCGCTGGCTACCCCAGCCTCTTCCGCCTCGGCTTGCAAAATCTCAGAAAAAAGAGCAGGCACAATCGCATCATCGATCGCATGATGCAGTTGAATCGGCCCTGAAATATCAGTCAGGTAGCTGTTAGATGAAACAGATCTCCAAAACTCAGGATTCTCTTCAACCGAACCATATTGCTCATTCCATTCTTCCCGCCATTCTTGGCGCAGGTTTACAAAAAACTCAGCCGTAGCGTTTGCCCCGTTTGCTTGACGCGGCCGCCATAGCTCAAGCAAATCGTCATAATTCACCACAACGCCGCCCCAAAGGACACCTGCTTTGATCTCATCTGAAATCACCATCGAACGGAGCGCGATAAAGCCACCCATTGAATGGCCATACATTCCGATCCGATTGGGATCGGCCGATTCATATGTTTTAACGGCCGCCAGTGCGTTTAACACATCGGCCGTGTAGCCGGGCGAACGATAAGCAATAATCGCCTCACCTTCAGACTCGCCATGACCGCGATAGTCAGAGTTGATCACGATATAGCCGTTACTAGCGAATACTCCCATATACACATCGTAATATTGGGTGATGACATACTGATCCGGCCGGATGAAGCCGTGGTTAAACACAATCACCGGCCAACCTGTGGGCGGGGGGTCACCCCACGGCACATTTAAAACGGCAAAGATTGTGTTTCCTTCTGATTCATATGAAACGATATAACGAAAAAAGTTACTGCCAGATTCTAACGTTTCAACAATTGTTAGTTCGCTCCCCGGATACGCCTGCTGCCGCATCACTTCAATCATTAGCGGATGGGTCGGAGTAGGGGTTTCTGTGGGCAGCGGGGTGTTGGTTGGCTCAGCCGTTGACGTTGGTGGAAGCGTATTTGTCGGAATTGGTGTTGCGGTTGCAGTCGGTGGCAGAACAATGGTCAGAGCCGCGGTAGGAAGTGGCGTCATCGTCGGTGGGGTTGGTAAATCTGCTACTTCTATCGAATCAGGCTCAGCCAGTCTGGCACCATTTTGGCAGGCGATTAATAACGCAACCAGCACCAAGAGCAAGATATAAATTCTGCTAAAACGTTTCATAGGAGTGTGCCTAAAGGTCGAGCCGCAATTCAGTTGATCCGATTGTGATCACATCCCCAGCGGTGATCACTGTCGGCCGTCCTAGCTCCGCTCCGTTTAGCAACGTCCCATTGCTGCTGTTCAAATCTTCCAGCCACCATTGGCTCCCACGTCGTGCAACTAACGCATGTTCGCCCGACGCAAAATCGTCTGAAATCACAATGGTATTGCCAGCTCCCCGGCCTATTCCAGTCACCGGCCGGAGCGCAAAGCGCGTCCCCTGTGTATACAGCTTCGATTCGCTAGAAATCAGCACCAAAGCGGCCCGATTGTCTTCAGGATTCTCTAGAAGCTGAGACGTTAGGCGCATGTCTCGATAGATCATCCAGCCTAAAACACCCACAAAGCTGAGTAAGGCTAAAGCACTGATGATACGTAGAATAAAAAGTGTAATTTCCATTAATTGGGCTATTAGCCATCGGCCGACAGCCTAGCGCCGTCTCGTTCGTGGGTTTTCATGGCGGCCCGTTTCTTGATCGGCCGAATCGTTCCCTTCACCATAAATAAAAGACACTTCCGCCATTTGGATGACATCGCCTGGCTGAAGAGAGCACTCCTCAATCCGCTCACCATTCACAATGATTCCGGCCCGGCTCCCCAAATCAAACAGGTTGAAGTGGTTGAACCGCCAGCGCAGTTGGGCATGCACTCGGCTAATCGTTGGGGAATCAATGACGATCTCATTATCGGTTCGACGGCCGATGTGCATCACAATTTCGTTGAGGTCAACGTGCTGCTTCCCATCGATAATGAGCCACGCATTCCGCTGTTGAACCAGTTTGAGCATTTCTGTCTCGATCGCTTTACGGCTATTCATCGTCGTCCGGTTATCTTCCCGATTCGGATCGATTTCTGATCGAATCAAGAGCCGGCCGGCGCGTATAATCTCATCGGGTACTAGCTGCACAATGGGGGCCGACACAACGGTCACGCCCACTTGGGACGCCAGCTGGGGCAGCCATTCGCCCAAACGTTCAGCAATCCCCGGCTCAATCTGCAACACCCGCTGATGGTCATTCGGGTTTAAGTGGACTTCATAAAAATTCGTATGCTCCGCCTTCCCCTCATCAACCAATTCTTCAAAAGATTGAGCTAAGCGGCTGGCGATCATTCCCCCGTCTAAAGTTTCCCCTGAAAAGCGTTCAAAAACGCCTTCGATCAGCCGCCTAGCGGCCGATTCTATGTTTGAAAATCGTGCGTCGTTATTCATAAGATTCTGACTCGTCAGCCAATTATAAACACATCAGTTGCATCATGTAAAAACTGCTATACTCCCGCTAAATTTTGCGAGCCGGAGAAAAGTCTAAATCTCATTAACTTGAGTAAGGCTTTTCCCAATCAAGCGGTCTTGATCTGGCAGATTTAATACACTTTTTTTGGAGGAATTATGGCTAATAGTACAGACAAACGGTTTAAAGACATTCGTCTAACCGAACTCGCCTCAAGCGCCGGTTGAGCCTCTAAACTGGCTCCGGGTGAGCTAGCCAAGGTAATCCAACCGATTCGAGACACATTTAATTCACAAGACTTTCCACAGCTGCTCGTTGGACTCGACGTAGCAGATGATGCGGGTGTGTATCAAGTGAACGATGATCAAGCGATCATCAACACAACTGACTTCTTTCCACCAATCGTAGATGATCCATACGATTTTGGTGCGATTGCGGCCGCCAATGCGCTCTCAGACGTATACGCCATGGGTGGCAAAGTTCTCTTTGCCATGAACCTCGTTGCGTTTCCGGCCGATCTCGACACCGCCATTTTAGGTGAGATTTTACGAGGTGGTGCAGAGAAAGTGGCTGAGGCTGGCGGCGTCATATTAGGCGGTCACAGCGTGGCAGACAAAGAACCAAAGTACGGTCTGGCCGTTACCGGCATGATCCACCCTGACAAAGTAAAACGCAAGGGTGGGGCTGAGGCTGGCGACGTGCTAATGCTCACCAAGCCTTTGGGCGTCGGTGTCATTACAACCGCCCTCAAGCGAGGCAAAACCGATCAGGCCGATGTCGACAAAGCGGTCATCGCGATGAAAACGCTTAACAAAGCGGGTGCGGAAGCGGCTCAAGCGGCCGATGCCCACGCGATGACTGACATTACCGGATTCGGCATTTTGGGGCACAGCTTCGAAATGGCGAAAGCGGGGAATGTGACATTCCGCTTTGATTCGAACGCGTTTCCACTGCACAGCGGCACCGTTCGCTATGCAGAGATGGGCACGATCCCTGGCGGTACGCTTCGGAATGCGGACCATTTTGCGCCACACGTCAGTTTTGGGACGAACGTTTCAGAATTAATGCAAGCGATTTTGTGGACCCCTGAGACCTCTGGTGGTCTATTGGTCGCTGTCTCACCAGACAATGTTGCAGTGTTCAAAGAACATATGCCGCAGTCAGTTGTCGTTGGATCAGTTGAAAGCAAGGCCCCAAACGGGCCAAGCATTTTTGTAGATTAAGTAAGTTCTGCCACGGATAAGCACATATATTTGAGTCTATCCGTGGCTTTAACCAAAAAATATTGAGCAGTGTCAGCGTCACAGCGCTAATAGGATGAATGGCTAATTTTTTCAGATTATTTTTAAGCACAAACAGAAACAAACAGGGGCCCCTTTTAATTGTTCTTTCAACACTTTTTGTTTTAGTCGGCTGTACATCAAGCCCAGAATCAACCGAAATTGCACAAGCGGCTCGTGTCAATTCATCCTCTATTCAACTAGCAACTCTGCCTGCAACCCAAACACCCCTACCGACGTTAGCCCCACCTTCAGGGCCAACCGCCCGGCCGACAACAACTCCGTCACCAACCCCTACACTCACACCTACATCTACCCACACTCCGACACCATCAGCTACGCCAACAAAGCAAGCATGCAGATCACGTGTCCCGAATCCAGACAATTTACTGTTTGTTGTCAGCAAAGAGTTCGGTCTTGGGCCAGACTACGAAGCGCCGAACCTCGTCCCGCTCTCTGATTATTTTGATCAAACCATCACCCGCGGCTATCCAACTGAAGTTAGCGAAATTATCATTGATCCATTGGTTAATCTGATTTCCGACATGCAGGCGGCCGGGCTAGACCCGTACATCATTTCTGGCTATCGGGGCTACTGGGCTCAGGAAGTTGCCTATCTCAAGTGGAAAGAAAAAGAGCCAGATCGCGTTGCGATTTTGAGTGCGCTTCCGGGGCATAGCGAACATCAGCTGGGAACCACAATTGATTTTGGCTCCTATAACCTCCACCAATATCTTGACGATAGTTTTCCAGACAATACTCAGTTCCACACCTTGTTTTATAAAACACCAGAAGGAATTTGGCTCGATCAGAATGCACACAAATACGGCTTTACCCTCAGCTATCCTCTATCAGCATGGGAAATTACCGGCTTTTATTACGAGCCTTGGCACTATCGATATGTGGGTGTAGGCAACGCCACTGTTCTTAAAGACAATTATGTTTCGCTCACCGAGTACCAGCTTAACCAAGACCCATGGCCCTGCATTCCAGATTAGTTTTTAGTAATCAGTTTTCAGTAATCAGTTGGTTGCTCGCTTCTGCCAGCATGTTTTTCTTGATGGGTTGTGTGCAAATTGAAACGCCTGTGACTTTGGCAACTGCCACTGAAACCCAAACTCAAACGGTCACGCCAACCAGCACACAAAGAGCCTCCGCTACACCTCAAGTCACTCAGCTGCCCCCAGCCACACCAAAATCGATCTCCACAGCTACCTCACAGCCACCAACTGCGACAGCGACATCAAGCCCAATTCCACCAACAGCAACGCAAATACCTACGGCCACGATTGATCCAAACTACGAAATCCATATCGCGGC
>JBGCDP010000367.1:0-38552 GCA_045105475.1 Anaerolineae bacterium | reverse complement strand
TTATGCGGTATAGCATTATTTATTTTTGAGCTGTTTGGTCAATCAAATTCCGCATCTTGGATGGTCTATCTGTGGGGAATCTATAGCTTGGTTTTTGCATATCTCACCTACAGAACTTGGCGGAAGATTTGATTTCTCATTACAAGGATACAACAGTGAACAAACAGAACCAACGCGGCCCCATCCGAAAATCTCTTGCCCGAATGGGTATATTGCTTGTCGCCGTCTTGATGGCCGGTTGGATATTCACAATGCCGCGCCCGGCAGCGTATGGCCTTTGGAAAACAGAAGGATATGGCTTTATTTTGGATGTGTCTCCACTGAAAATAGATCTGTATGATGTGACGGCCGTAAGCTGTTTTCGATCTATGCGGCTACCTGCGAATAATTTTTTGCTAGACCAATTGGGTGACGGATTACAGATTTCCGGCGAAAATGACCAACTGCGCATTGATGCCGCACTCAACCCGATCTACGGGACTACAATTAGCAGTTTGCCTGCAAATTGTACGTCAGAGTCTAATGCAGACCCTGAGCTGAACTATGAGATTTTCTGGCACACGTTTAATGAACACTACCCATTTTTTGATCTGCATGGGGTGGATTGGGACGCACGCTACGCAGAAATCCGGCCGCAAGTCACATCGACAACGAGTGACGAAGAACTCTGGGAGATGATGCTCGCCACTTTTGATGGGTTGGACGATGGCCATACATGGCTAACTGACAATCAAACAAAAGGATACTCACCCGCCTCTGGTGCAGAATGGGATGCAGACTACCAGGTTTATAGAACATATCTACGAGATGGTTTTATCGAGGTGCCAAAGGCAAAAATCACTTACGGCTGGCTAACCGATGAAATCGGGTATTTAGAAATCGCACAAATGGAGTCAGAAACCAGATTTTTTCAAGATCGCTTGGCATTGATTGCAAGCGTGTTAGAAGATGCTTCAGCTGAATTTTCTTCTGCATCCACCCTTGTGATTGATATACGCTCTAACCCAGGTGGGTTTGATCAATATGCCCTTGCGATTGCAGAACATTTTACTCCAGAAGCCGCTCTTGCATTTTCAAAAACGACACGTACAGGTTCCGGGTATACGGCTCCGTTTGAGGTTTACCTCACGCAATCACAAGCGTCACGTTTCGAACAAGGCATTTACCTATTAACGAGTGATGCGACCGGCAGCGGGGCAGAAATTTTTACGCTCGCCATGGGGACTCTGCCACAAGTAACCAGTGTTGGTCAGCCAACTAGGGGGGCCTTGTCAGATGTATTAGCAAAGGAATTACCAAATGGTTGGTCATTTGGCTTGTCGAATCAGATCTACTACGCAGCGGATGGGAACGTCTATGAAGGAATTGGAGTCCCGGCCGATATCGATTTTCCCTTCGACCGAGACAGTATGATCATGGGGCGTGACACCTTGCTCGAGGAAGTCATCAGGCTGGCTGAAAATCGATAGGTTCGGGTTATCACTCAGTAGGGTACAAAGATCAGATGCGGAGTTTCGGCCGCAGATAGATCTTTGACCATCAATCCAAGCTCACTTGCTTTCGCAGAACGGAACCGCCACTTAAAATAAAATATTCATTTTGGTGATGTCTCATCGATAGGCACTCAGCAATCGTGCTGCCCAAAAACTGTTTACGTAGCACGCGACTCATCATGTCATGCGTAATGACGATGGTTGTCCCTTCGATGTTGACCGAATCTAGCCAACTGTCTGCGCGGATTGCTAAGTCTGCATAACTTTCACCCTTTGGGAAGCGATAGGCCCAATGATTACGTTTTCTTTCAGCCAGTTGACCAGGATATTTTGCTTCAATTTCGTTAGCCGTCATCCCTTCCCATTCTCCATGGTCTGACTCCATCAATCGTTTTTCAAATTCAATATTTTCAGTGGCTATTTGCGCTTCAGCGCATACGATCTCGGCCGTAGATTTGGTTCGCCCCAAAGGGCTGCAAATAACCTCGAATTTGCCCTCCAACAGCCCAGAATGCAAGAGGTCTTTTCCAATCGCTTTAGCCTGTTGTTCTCCTTTTGGCGTCAATGCAGAATCGCCATGCCCTTGCTTTCGCCCTTCACGGTTCCAGACCGTTTCGCCATGGCGGATCAATATGATTTGTAATTTCATTTACCTGCCCATTTGAATAAAAAATCGCATTTTTGTTTAATAGGATTGAGTATACATTGAATCGAATCCCATTGACCCACGCGATGAGAATTTTAGATTTCGCTCGTTCAAATTGATAAGCTGTTGCACACTTACTAGGTAACTTTGCATAAGAAAATTTAGGTTTATACGATTAGAGGTTAGTACTCAACCATGACAACATATTTAATTACAGGTGCAAATCGTGGGCTTGGCTGGGCGATGGTGCAGCAGGTGGCTCAAGCGGGTGACACTGTTTTTGCTGGCTGCCGCACTCCGCAAAGTGCTGCAGATTTGCAGGTATTGGCGGCCAAACACAACAACATCTATCTGGTGCAGCTTGATGTGACAGATGAAAATTCTGTGATGGCGGCGGCTCAAGCTGTTCTGGCCGAAACGGCGAAAATAGATGTTCTTATTAATAATGCGGCAATCAAAATCGATGATAAAAATCTTCAAGATGTTTCGGCCGATGTGATTCAAACCACAATGAACGTCAACGTCGTCGGGCCACTTTTGATGGCAAAACATTTTGTTGGGTTACTCAAGAAAAGCAGCCAAGCTCGCTTAGTCAATATTTCAGGGAGATTAGCGTCCTTGTTACTGCTTGAGGATAAAAAGTGGGGCTCATATAGTTATAACGGGAGCAAAGCAGCGATGAATGTAGCGACGCGCATGATGGCGCACGAGCTCAAACCTGATGGCATCTGTGTTGTGTCCGTTCACCCCGGCTGGATGCAAACAGACATGGGGGGTGCTTCTGCGGATCTGGCACCATCTGCTTCGGCCGAGGGGGTGCTTGCCCTCATAGCCAAATTAACTTTGGTAGATACGAATAAGTTCCTCGTCTATAACGGCGAAGATCATCCGTGGTAAGTGTGGCGTAATCGGCCGACCAATTTGGGAAACTAGATTTTAAGCTCAGCAACCACCATCCAAACCCCTTTTTCTGTTTTGTGCCCCATAAAGTAAGTGTTACCCAAAGTAAGCCCTTCGCTCATGATGAATGTTTCGAGCGACTGCTGATAATCACCTGTCATATCAAGGCCAAAAGCCAACTGCTCATCGGTCATATCAAGAATAGGCAGTGTGGCTTTCATACTGCGAGCATACTCTCCGGTAACAAAGCTTTTGGCATAGATGTCAGCCACAATAACGCTGCCTTCGGCCGAATTCGATTTCACCGTACGTAACGTGTTCCGCACAGACCCTTCGCCTAGATACAGTGTCACCCCTTCCCAAAGAAAAATAGTGCGCTTGGTCGAATCATACCCAGCTTCTATCAAGGAGCTAAACCAATCTCCTTGGGAAAAATCTGTTTCCACAAATGTGACGTGAGCGGTGTCTATGGCTGCTTTTTGAAGATATTGCCGTTTATGCTTTTGGTTGGCCACTTGGTCTAGCTCAAAAATCTTCAGACCGCTATGTTTCAGGTCATTGTAAGCTCTTGTATCAAGCCCTGCCCCCATCACAACTAATTGTTCTGCATCGTCTTTTGCATTGTCGATGATAGTGTCAAAATAACCCGTCCGATTTGTTATAAGATTGGAGATCCCTTCTTCACCCAACTTCGCAATCACTGGATACCATTTGGGTGCTCCGTTGATGTGTGAAAGAACATAGAGTGGAAAGAGCGCCAGCCATAAGCCGAACGTTGAGGTGTTGGGCAAAACGGGGGCCAGTTGTGCTGCTGCAGCGTCATCTCGCAACCCAAAGATGTGCATCGTCCAACGGCCATTGAGAATTTCAATCGCCGTTTGTGAAACACCCAGCCTTTTACTCATGGCGAGTTGCTTGTAGCCTGCCCAAATCCCGCCAACAATCGCCAGTGGAATGAATAGAATCTGTAGAATGATGAATATGATAAGGGCGAGAATGTTTCTCATCAGTTTTCTCCTAGCCGACAATAACCGACCGCCAGTATGTTATTGTCGGCTAGCTGCCTTGTCAATGAAAAACGGCCCGTTCCAGCTGAGAGTAATCTTTAGCGAAACAAGCAATAAAAATGCCCTTGAATCTCAAGGGCAAAAATAAGGCTGTTGACTATTTTCAGAGGGAAAATCTATTAGAGGGTGTTAGCCTCTTGGCCGAATGTGATCAGGATCAAAAATCGGTGAGGCTACAATTTCGGCCGGAGATCGCTGGCCAATAATGCTAATCTCAAGCTTTGTTCCCAACTCAGAGTACGGAGTATCAACATACGCCATCGCGATATTTTTACCAACCGTGTGGCCGTATCCGCCCGATGTGACTACCCCGATCAGATCATCACCTGAATAAACAGGATCCCCTTCATGGGCTGGGGCGATGTCATTGTCTACGATCATCGTAATCAGCGTCTTCGGTAGATCGCCTTCGCTTTGCTTGAGCAGAGCTTCCCGGCCGATGAAGTCACCCTTATCAAACCGGACAAAACGGCCTAAGCCTGCTTCCAGTGGTGTCACTTCACTCATAATCTCCGCTTTCCACGCCAGATACCCTTTTTCCAAACGCATCGACTCTGTTGCAAACAGACCAAAGTGAACCATTTCAAACTCTTCGCCCGCTTTGCACAAACGGTCATAGACTGATTGGGAGTACTCAACTGGGAAGTGAAGCTCGTACCCCAGTTCGCCGGTAAACGTGACCCGAATCGCTGTCACACGGGCCAAGCCTAGCGTGAGTTCACGACTGCTGAGCCACGGGAACGCTTTGTTGCTGACATCGTCCAGTGTGATCTTTTGCAGAATTTCTTGAGACTTAGGGCCAGCCAAATGCAACGCGGTGTGGCTTCCGGTCTGATTCGTCATGGAGACAGATCCATCAGTCGGCATCAGCTCTTCGAGCCATTGCCAGTCGTGGTATTCGGCCGGAGCCGCGTGCAATAGCATAAACCGATCTTCTTCGATGCGAGTAATCGTCGCTTCGGTGTACAGATGGCCATTCTCACGACAGAAGTAAGCCAACGCCGTCCGGCCGACTTTTGGTAATTTGTTGGTGTTCAACCGATCCAACCAAGCGGCCGCCCCTGGCCCTTTGACTTCAAAGCGGCTGAAACCACTAATTTCAGTGATGCCAGCCCGCTCACGCACAGCCCGCACCTCTTCCCCAACTAAATCGTGCCAGGTCGAAAATCTAAAGCTTGGCACATGCTCAATCGGGTTTTCAGGGTCGTTGAAATACATGACTCTCTCCCAACCGGAGATGGGGCCGAAAAAGCCCCCTTTTTGCAAGAACGGATGGTAAAGCGGCGTTGTTTTAGCTGGACGTCCGGCCGGACGATATTCATGCGGCCGGTGAAAGACAAACTCGTTTTGGTACTCTTCAATCGCCTTAAGCGCCGTGTATTCAACCGTTGCATGGCCGGTGTATTGACGCGGGTCTAGGCACCACGAATCCCACTCACTCTCCCCATAAATCATGATCTCGGCCAGAACTTTACCCAAACCGCCACCTTCACCGATACCAGCCCTAAGGCCGATGCACGAGTAGGCGTTACGTACGCCGGGAATCTTCCCCATTAGCGGCAGGCCGTTGGCCGAATAGGTGATTGGTCCGTTGACCATCGTTACGATGCCGGTGTTGCCCAGCGGCGGCATCCGGTCGATGACACGCTCAAAGTTGTCGAGCAAACGGTCCATATCTTCAGTGATTAGCGCGTTGGTAAAGTCTCTCGGAATCCCCTGCATTCCCCACGTTTTACACCCCTGCTCGTAGATGCCCAACAGCAATCCGTTGTGTTCTTGGCGGCAGTAAAAGTCGTCACCTGGGTCACGAATCAGCGGCACCCGTTTACCAAATTCAGCAATCTCAGGAATTTCGGTGGTGATCATATACTGATGCTCCATCGACATTACTGGATGCTCGAAGCCGTACATTTTGCCGACTTCATTCACCCGATAACCGGTCGCATTGACGATGAATTCGCACTCGATATCCCCGTTGGGGGTGTGTACGATCCATTCGTGATTGTCTTTTTGGGTTAGGTCAGTGACCGGTGTTTTGATGTAGACTTCGGCCCCTAGCTTTTTGGCCGCATGGCAAAGTCCACGGGTTAGGTTAGATGGATCGATATCGCCGTCAACCGGGTCCCACAGGCCACCGGTTAGCCCCTCTACGTTGAGTAATGGATGACGACGGGCACATTCGGCCGGGCTTAAAATCTCATAGTCGACTC
Source organism: Anaerolineae bacterium (assembly GCA_045105475.1). Classification (GTDB taxonomy): domain Bacteria; phylum Chloroflexota; class Anaerolineae; order Promineifilales; family Promineifilaceae; genus WTJY01. The sequence goes on along the minus strand of JBGCDP010000367.1, from coordinate 32,236 downwards.
CCATCCCTTTCGCCATGCCAACAAAGTGTCGATAGCCGTCAAGGTCAGATTCAGTATGGGCTAGCCGAATGCCGCCATCCCCTTTGTGGTACCCCATTGGGAAGTCAGGGTCGTCGTTAAGTTCACTATAAAGCTGGGTGCTATACTTTTTTAGCCCCACCATCGTTTGGACGGTGCCAAACTCGGTCACTTGGGCGGCCGAATGCCACGTCGTCCCCGATGTCAGGTCATCTCGCTCGAGTAAAACCACATCTTTCCAGCCAAATTTTGCCAAATGATAAAGGACGCTTGCCCCGCCGACCCCACCGCCGATCACGACTACTCTGTATGTTGATTTCATACCGCTTCTCCGAAAATAGTTTTCTAGATCTCAATATTGGTGTACACCACTTTGAGTGTAGCAATATTTCCGGATTGGGCAATGTGATTTTAGCTTGTGCCGACTCTCCCTCTGGCTGTCTAATCGTTAAAAAAATATTACTTTCTGATGGAATGAACCGAATTGGATTAATCCACTACTTTGCGCATGAGGGTAATAAGCGTTTCAACTTCTTCAGCTTCAAGCCCAGCTTCGGCAATTAACTCATCATTGGAAATATGTTGTAGCTCATCGATGCGCTCACGCAACGCTTCTCCCGATTTGGTCAGCCGTACGTGCTGGCGGCGGCGATCAGACTTTGACCGCTCGCGTACCAGCAACTCACGTTCTGTCAGGCTGTCAAGAATATTGACCAGCAAAGACTGCTTAGTACCTGTTTCACGCGCAATCTCTTTCTGCGAAGTGGCCGGATTATTGGCAATAAACTCCAGAATCGTGCTTTCTTTTGTTGTTAGACCGATTTTAGCTAAATGTACGATGCCGATATCAGTTGCTTTGACGAACATCAGCGCTGATAGATGGCCTAAAATTTCGCGCAAATAGCTATAGTCATATGTATTCGTTTTTACTTCTATGATGTGACAGCTCCTTCTGTTTTAGGATGTTTTGCAACGTCCCATTTCACCTGTAAATTTTGAACGCCTCGAAAAAGCAAGGTAGGCAAATACGCATATTCCTGTTCTTCGACCAGTTGTAGATGGGGCAATCGGCGGGTCAACTCTTCTAAAATGATTTTCATTTCTAAGCGGGCGAGTGGGGCTCCCATACAGAAATGTGCGCCATTGCCCAAGCCCAAATGCTTTTTGGCGTTTTTACGTTCTGGATCAAATTGACCAGGATTTGGAAACATCTCTTCATCATGGTTGCCTGAACCCAACATCATCAAAATTTTGCCCCCGGCCGGGATATCGACCCCACCAATTTGAGTATCACGAGTCGCAATGCGTCGCCATGCAAAAATCGAAGTATCAAAGCGTAAAATCTCCTCAACCGCATTAGGGATGAGGTCGGGGTTCGCAACGAGCTTGTCCCATTGGGCATGATCATGCAGCATCGCTTTGATGCCATTGGCTGACGCTTGAGTCGTTGTTTCATGCCCAGCAAACTGCATCAAGAACATAACATTGACCAAGTAGTTGATTGTGAAGCGTGAAGGGTCTTCTTGATGCAAACGGACCATATCACCCAGATAGTTATCGCCAGGGTTATCTAAAGCGTCGTCGACTAGCTTTTTGGTGAACGCCCAATGCTCGGCCATGTTTCCCATCATCCCGACTTGGCTATCTTCTGATGGCCAGCCGAAGTTGACCAGTGCGCGGTCACCGCCTAGCTTTTTGACCATCGCAGCGTCTTCGTCTTTGGCTCCTAAAAAGATGAAGATCGCCAGAGCTGGAACTTCATACAAAAGTTGAGAAACTAAATCCGCCTGACCATCTTCGATAAAGGCATCGATAAATTTGGTGACGATGGCACGCACTTGATCTTCGATTTGGTTGACTCGTCGCGGGGTAAAGGCGTTGCCAAAAATGCGGCGGTGCTTGCGATGGGTTTCAGGCGATTCGTCTACTAAGCAAGGCTCAATCGTGATGTTCAGTCGATCACGCTCGGCCGCAGCTGCGGGGCAGAGTGGCTGGACTGGATGGCGAGCATTGGCGGCCGAAAATGTGTCGGGGTCTTTAAACACCTCAACCATGTAGTCATATTTCATGACAACCCAACTATCTTCTTGGGGACTGTAAAAGACCGGTTCGGCCGGACGGGCTTTGTCAAAAAACCGATATGGATTTTGCAAATATTCGCCGTCAGATGGGTTGAATTCGGCCGCCATGCCGCTCATGGGACATTTACTCACATCCGCACGTCGTGCTTGGTAAGCCTCGTACTCTCCCTCAACATTTTGGAACATGCCTAATTCTTTTAGGTTATCAGTCATCTGGGCCTCTTTCTACTTCGCTTTGGTAAATCAATATCAAATGATACAAAAATGGATGATTTGATTTCGGTTTATATACCAACTTGAACGATTGAGCAACTGGTGCAGATGTTTAGGCAGGGAGTATGAAAGTCAGTAAGTTCCCCCTAACTCTTTAAACAGCTACCAAACTTTATCAAACATAATCGAGAATATTTGGTGGTAAAAAGCGCTGCTCTTCTAAAATGACGAGCGTTTCCGTCCGGATAACCCCTTCAATTCGGTTCAACTCCCGAATGACTTCGCTCAAACTATTAATATTTTTCGCCCAAATTGTCAGGATACCGTCAACGTCACCTAGCGGGTTTTGAAAGTGGACGATGCCGGGCAAATCTTTAAGTAGGGGGATGACATCGTTGACATGTCCGCCAGAGTCACGCCGAAGCAAAACGACGGCCGTCAGATCAAAGCCCAGCTTTTTCGGATCGATTATTGGCAAATAGCCTGAAATAATGCCGGTTGTTTCGAGCCGTTTAATCCGGCCGCGTATCGTTGACGCTGGCTCTTGTAACTTTTCAGCGATTTCAGAAATCGGTTGGCGAGCATCCTGATACAATACTTCAAGAATACTTTTGTCTAAAGAGGATAGTTTGTGCATATAAAATTCCGTTTTTTCAACAGTTATTTCAGTAAATACAACTAGATTTCACGACTTTGTTGACAAAACCATGAATTTCAGCTTAATTCTGATCAGGTTTGATAAATATTAGCAGAAAAAACTTTATGACCAATATTAGCAATCAACTTTTGACCGAACTCAAGGCAAACGGAGCGGATTATTTTGCTTCAGTTCCTTGTAAATTGCTGGGCGATTTAATCAATCTGCTTGGCGAAGAGCAGTCAGTTACTTACGTGCCGGTGGCTCGTGAGGAAGAAGGGCTTGGTTTATGCGCAGGTGCATTTCTAGGTGGCAAAACCCCGGTTTTGGTGATGCAGAATACCGGCTTGGGCACCATCATCACCAGCCTATTTTCATTGGGCCTCTTCTATAATTTGCCTATCACGATGATTATTAGCCATCGAGGTACACCGGGTGAAAAGATCGGGACACAGGTGCCGATGAGCAACGCGGTGAAGCCACTGCTCGACACGGTTGGGATCCCCTATTTTGCGTTTAGTGACCCGGCCGAGGTTGGCAAAGTCGGCCGACTGGTGCAACATGCACAGGTTGCTCAACGGCCGGTTGCGGCTCTGCTCGATTTCGACTTTTGGGGGAAAGCATAATGGCCTATAGAAGATATGAACTCTTAAAAGACCTAGCGCCAACGATGGTGGACCAAGCTTTAATCATTTGTAACATCGGCTTTCCGTCACAGGAAATGTACGAGATTAAAGATTCACCCAAGAACTTTTACATGCTGGGCTCGATGGGACTCTCCTCGTCAATTGGACTTGGCCTTTCGCAGACAACAAAGCAAAAAGTGATTTCAATCGATGGGGACGGCAGCGTCCTCATGAATTTAGGCACCCTCTCTACGATTGGGAACTATGCCCCTTCGAACTTTATCCTTTTGCTAGTCGACAATGGGGCCTATGGTTCAACCGGTGACCAACCGACACATACATCGGGCAAAACTGATTTGGCAGCGATGGCACGCGCGGCCGGAATCGAGAGCGTCTACGTCACCCAAGACGGTGGGGCAGTCACGGTCTTGGAACAATGCCTGACGAGCGAAGGTCCGCATGTGATCGTAGCGAAAGTCGCACCCGGTAGCCCAAAACTTAAGCCAATTCCGATGGACCCTGGCTATATTCGAGATCGATTCAAACAAGAAGTTATTAGTAGTTAGTGGGCAGTGGTTAGTTCGAGAAACCTGCTAACCACTAGTCACTAGCTACTGCCCACTAAACCCCATGGCAACAATACTGAAAGAGGGCATGAGCCCCGACATCGAATTTAAGGCGGACAAAAAAGTTCGCAAAATAGTGTCAAAAATCATCAAATCTATTCGCAAACATGGTGATGCGGCAGCCCGTGACCTGTCCAAAAATTTTGACAATTGGACCCCTGAAAACTTCCGCTTAAGTCAGGCTGAAATCGATGATGCCATCGCATCGCTTACAACCGAAGAGCGGGACGTCATCGACTTTGCGATGACCCAAGTCCGCAACTTCGCCCAAATTCAGCGTGACTCGATGCACGATGTTGAAGTTGAAACGATGCCGGGTGTCATTTTGGGTCATAAGCACATCGCTGTGAATCGGGCCGGATGCTATATCCCCGGCGGCCGGTTTACCCACGTCGCTTCGGCACAGATGAGCATCCTCACGGCGAAAGTGGCCGGTGTTGAAACGGTTATCGGTTGCACCCCGCCCAAAGACGGTGGCATCCCCAAAGCAACCGTCGCGGCGATGGCCCTAGCCGGAGCGGATGAGATTCACATCATCGGCGGAATCCAAGCGGTGGCCCGAATGGCACTGGGTACTGAAACACTTGAGCCGGTAGACATGATCGTCGGCCCCGGCAACGCCTACGTGGCGGAAGCGAAACGTCAACTGTACGGCAAAGTGGGGATCGACTTACAGGCTGGCCCGACCGAGGTGTTGATCGTGGCGGATGATTCGGCCGATGCTGAGATGGTCGCCACCGACCTGCTGGGCCAAGCGGAACATGGGCCGAACTCTCCGGCGGTGCTGATCACGACGAGTGAAACGCTCGCCAAAGAGACAGAAGTTGAAATTGCCAAACAGCTTCAGGTGTTGCCCACGGCCGAATTTGCCGAACCGGCTTGGCGCGACTACGGGCAAATCATCCTGGTTGATGATTTAGCTGAAGCGTTAGTTCAAGCGGACATTGTTGCCAGCGAGCATGTGCAAATCCTAACCCGTGACGATGATTATTTTCTGAACAACATGAAAAACTATGGTGCGCTGTTTTTAGGTCCTCGTACCAATGTCGCTTACGGCGACAAAACGATCGGTACAAACCACACGCTACCGACGAAGACGGGCGGCCGGTACACAGGTGGTTTGTGGGTTGGCAAATATATCAAAACGTTGACTTATCAGCGGGTGACGACTGATGAAGCGAGTGTGTTGATCGGGGAATACACCTCGAAGTACTGTGCGTTAGAAGGATTTATGGGGCACAAAGCACAGGCTGACCTGCGGATTAAAAGGTACGGCGGCTAATTCTAAGCTACTTATCTTGGCGAAATCTTTGCAAATGTCATATTAAGTTTTTTCATGATTAAAATATGATGGATTGGAATCTACCAATCGTAAATCGTCAATCCAAAATATAAAACTAACCCATGTTATTAAAAGACAAAATTGCAGTGATCACCGGCGGAGGCCAAGGCATCGGCCGAGAAATCGCCCTAGAATATGCTCGTCAAGGGGCCGATGTTGTATTGGCCGCCCGCACAAAAGAAAATCTTGAAGCGGTCAAAGCGGAAGTTGAACAGCTCGGCCGAAAAGCCCTTGCTGTCCCAACTGATCTACGTAACGCAACTGATATTGAAAACTTGCGTGATCAAACACTTGAAACATTTGGCCGATGTGACATTTTGGTCAACAACAGCGGGATCGCTGGCCCCGTGCAACCAATGTGGGAAATCGATCCGGCCGACTGGCAAAACACCTTCGACATCAACGTCAACGGTGTTTTTCTGGCAACCCGGGCATTTGTCCCCAGCATGTTGGCCCAAAAATCTGGATCTGTTTTGATTATTGGATCAATAACGGGTAAACGGCCGATGTTGCATCGCACCCCGTACACGGCCGCCAAAATGGCCCTCGTTGGCATGGTGCGCACGTTGGCGTGGGACCTAGCCGATTCAGGTGTACGCGCTAATCTGATCTCGCCCGGGATCGTCGCTGGCCCAAGGATGGAAAAATCATTCGTCGCCCAAGGAGTTGCACAAGGGATCACAACGGCCCAAGCGAAAAAGCAGTTTACTGATGCATCACCACAAAAAATGCTCACTGATCCAAAAGATGTGGCCCACACGGCGGTTTTTCTCGCCTCTGACATGGCTGGTTCAATCACGGGGGAAGATGTGAATGTATCGGCCGGAGTCGTCATGTACTAAAGAAGATGTTGGAAGATAGATATTGGATGTTGGTTTTAAAGCCCACTAATATCTAACATCTAATATCTAACCTCCATTCAACATCTATGACCAAATCAAACCTAATCATCATCGGCGGCGGGCTGGTTGGCCTAGCAACCGGCTGGCACTACCTGCTCAACAATCCGGGTGCAAGACTAACTGTGCTCGAAAAAGAGGAAGGGGTAGGACTACATCAATCCGGCCGTAACTCCGGCGTATTGCACAGCGGTATCTACTACAAACCTGGCTCATTTCGAGCGACGATGTGTATCTCTGGCAAGGCGATGATGGAAGATTTCATCGAGGAAGAAGGGCTGGGCAAAGATATTTGTGGCAAGGTGATTGTGGCTCGAACTCAGGAAGAGTTGCCTCAGCTCGATATTATCCTTGATAAAGGTCAACGAAATGGGGTTGAGTGCGAAATGATCGGCAAAGAACGGTTGCTCGAAATCGAACCAAACGTTGATGGAATTCAAGCGATCCATGTTCCCAAAGCGGGTATTGCTGACTATCCGGCCGTGGCCGTCCGTTTAGCCCAACGCATCGTTGAAAAGGGTGGGAATTTGGTGCTGGGGGCAAAGGTGTTGGGGATTGATGAACGGCCAGGGGAAGTTGTTGTACAAACAACCAAAGGTGACTTTAGCGGTGACCAGCTTGTGTCATGCGCAGGTTTATACTCTGATCGTATCGCACGCATGACGGCCGAAGAACAACAAATCGAAGCGGAGATTTTGCCGTTTCGGGGTGAATACTTTCAACTCAAAAAATCGGCCGAGCATCTGGTTAACGGCCTCATCTATCCAGTGCCTGATCCACGCTTCCCATTTTTGGGCGTGCATTACACCAAAATGATCGAAGGGGGGATCGACTGTGGGCCGAACGCAGTGCTTGCTTTTGCGCGTGAGGGGTACAACAAAACTGATTTCAACGGGAAAGATTTGTGGGACGCACTGAGCTACAAAGGGTTCCGCAAGCTGGCGTTTAAATATTGGAAGAAGGGTCTGGGAGAAATGTGGCGATCTTACAATCAGGCCGCCTTTGTCAAAGAACTACAAAAGTTGATCCCAGCGGTCACAAGCGGAGATTTAGAACCGCATCCGGCCGGGGTTCGGGCGATGGCGATCACCCCAACTGGTGAAATGCACGATGACTTTGCATTTTTAGAAACAAAACGGTGTATTCATGTGGTGAATGCGCCCAGTCCGGCCGCAACCGCAAGTTTGCGTATCGGTCAGCATGTGGCTGAAAAAGTGTAAATCGTCATCCCTTGCTCCCTTTTCTATTTTTGCTACCCTACACGCCTACCTAAATTCAGAGAGGAAATCTGATGCGATTTAGCAATATGATTACGGCCGTAGATGCCCATGCGGCCGGTGAACCGGGCCGAGTGATAACCGGTGGCGTGCTCGACATGCCGGGTAACACCGTCTTTGAAAAAATGCAGTGGATGGAGCAAAACGCTGACCACATCCGCCAACGAATGCTCCGTGAACCACGAGGCTATCCAGTGCTCTGCTGCAACGTTATCGTCCCACCGTGCCACCCTGATGCTGATGCAGGCTTCATCATCATGGAGCAGACTGAGTATCCGGCGATGTCCGGGAGCAACACGATTTGTACCGTTACGGTTTTGCTCGAAACCGGCATGATTCCGATGGTAGAGCCGGTGACCGAACTCACACTTGAAGCCCCGGCCGGGCTGATCAAAGTTAAGGCTGACTGCAAAGATGGGAAAGTCACCAACGTTACCTTTCAGAATGTCCCAGCGTTTGCCATGCACCTCGACAAAGTGCTTGATGTGCCTCATCTAGGCAAGGTGACCGTTGATATCGCATGGGGCGGGATGCTGTATGTCATTGCTGATGCGGCCCAGCTCGGCATCGAAGTCACCAACGAAAACGGTGGGGAGCTGGCCCGAGCCAGCGAAATGATCCGAGCCGCTTGTTTGGACCAATTACCGGTGACCCATCCTGAACAGCCAACCCTCAAAGGGCCAAGCATCGGCCAAATATCTGGGCCTCCGACTCATCCAGGTGCTCACCGCAAAAACGGGGTCACTGTGGCAACCGGGGTTGTTGATTGGGATCGGCCGTCAACTTGGACCGGTGTGTTAGATCGCTCACCTTGTGGCACAGGCACCTGCGCCAAGATGGCGGTCATGCATGCGAAAGGGCAGCTAGGCTTAAACGAAGACTTTGTGCATGAAAGCGTTTTAGGCACGTTATTTACCGGCCGTCTGATCGAAGAAACACAGGTCGGCCCATACAAGGCGGTTGTGCCAACTATATCTGGCCAAGCGTGGATCACAGGTTTTGCTAACTATGTGCTCGATCCAACTGATCCTTTTCCAAATGGATTTACCGTTGGGGATATTTGGGCTTGATAATGTTGCGAGTATGCAGATATTGTCATAGAAAGGTTTTTGCTGAAAGCATGAAAATATTCTTGAGGCAGAATCCCATATATCGATATCGGACTACCCTTATATGCCTCGTATTTATTTTGTTAGTTGGTGCTGGCTGTAATTCTGAGTCTACTATCTCCACTAGTACACCTAAGGCTCAAATTGATACTATCCGACCATCGTTTATTGAAAGGGTGAACCCTCTGGAACATAGTCAAATAGATATTGATTTATTTAAACTAGACCAAGCGGCAGAATATGCGGAAGAAACATTAATTGAACTCAGCCCGTTATCATCAAACCGTGACAATGTTGGGTATGCTTCCCGCTTATGTGTCCAACTTAATTTAGGTCCATTAGGTGAACCCAATGATAATTTTAAGGCAGAGGAAATCCAAAAGCGGGCTAGTTTAAAAATCGATGAAAACCCAATTGACCAGATCGATTACCTTTCTTCTGAAGCATCTTTAAATATCGTGTATTTTTCAGCTGGGGAATTTCGGTATCCAGGTTTGACTGATATCTGTTGGGTGGTTGATTTAGAAAAAGGTGACCATATTGCTCGTTTCGAATTTATACAGACAAGCGGAAAAATTAAGAGATATACTTGGGCATTTTCTCTTGAGTGATCAGAATAAACAGGTAGGTAGCAGAAACCCACAAACTTGCCACCTGTAACCCTCAAAAATCATGAACAGAACACCACACACAAAACAAAATTGGTTTGATATCAAAGATTTAGGCGACGGCATTTACGGCATCGCTGAATGGGGACACACCGAAGAAGTGCTCTCATTTTTGCTGGTTGGCATACACGAAGTTGCCTTGATCGACACCGGTTGTGGCTTTTTCAGCATCAAAGCGGCCGTTGAATCGATCACGGACTTGCCCTGCAAAGTCATCAACACCCATTCCCATTTTGATCATATCGGCAACAATCCTGAATTTTCAGAAATCTTGATGCTTGATCATCCTGAAAATCGTAAACGATCACAAGCGGGATTATCGGCCGAATTTTTGACTGAATTTATCACGGCCGAACAGTTCTGGGGACAGGCTCCGGCCGGGCTACCTGTCCCATTCGAGCTGGCTCAATTTCCACAAGTCAGCTTTTTCAATGATGGGGATCTGCTTGATCTTGACCCGTTCAAACTCGAAGTGCTCCATACCCCCGGCCACTGTGCTGATCACTGCTGTTTTTATGATCGTGAAAAAGGGTTGCTGATCGCTGGAGACAATCTGTACGATGGGCCGATTTTCATCAAAGAGCATGGCGGGTTGGCTGACTATCGACAGTCTATTGATATTTTATGTGCTTTGCCGGGGCTAACGCGCATCTTGCCGAGCCACAACGGATTTGATTTCCCGATAGAAAAGTTGCATCAAATCAGAGATGGGCTAGCGAAAATCGAGACTGCTGAACTGGAAGAAACAGTCGTTATCGATGGCCCACTGCGTATCGTACCAGTTCCAAATGAATGAAAATTCAAACGATTAAAGCGAGTGCCCCTACCCGTATCTGTGACAATGGGGGTTGGACTGACACGTGGTTTGCTGAATACGGCCGCATCTTTCATATTGCAATAGAGCCTCGTGTACACGTTGAAATTAACGTGTTCAAGCGAAGTGAAAGACGGCCGCATATCCTCATCGATGCTAAAAACTTCGGAGACCGATATGTGCCAACCGGAATCGCTGAGAAAGATTGGGGCAAGCACCCCCTGCTCGAGGCGACACTTGCTCAAATCGGCTTGCCGGAACAGGTGGCGGTCGAAATCTCAATAGAATCAGAAGCGCCTTATGGGGCTTCAACCGGCACATCGGCCGCGGTTTGTGTAGCTTTAGCTGGGGCGTTAGACGCGCTCACGCCCGGCCGGATGTCGCCGTACGAGATTGCCCAAGCAGCATGGCGGGTGGAGACGCAACAACTGGGGCAACAGAGCGGGATTCAGGATCAGCTTGCGGCCGCTTTTGGCGGGATCAATCTGATCGACATGCACGCTTACCCAGATGCAACCGTCGAGCAATTGGCCGTGCCAGCTCCGATCTTGCAAGAGCTAGAACAACGGCTAATGCTTGTTTATTTGGGCAAGCCTCATAGTTCATCGGCCGTGCACGAAACGGTGATTCGAGACATGGAAAATATCGGACCGACGGCGAAACCGATCGAAGCATTACGCCAAACGGCTGAACCTTCTTACCGGTCGGTTCAGCAAGGTAATTTTGCAGGATTGGGGCAGGCGATGATCGAAAATACGGTTGGGCAGAAAATGTTGCATCCTGAACTGGTTAGCCCAGCGGCCGAACGTGTGATCGAAATCGGCCGAGACTTTCGTGCGCTTGGACATAAAATTAACGGGGCCGGAGGAAGCGGCGGATCTGTCACACTCTTGACAGATGGGAATCTGCAAACCAAAATTGAACTGGCCCAAGCCATCTCCAAAGCGGATGAAACGTGGCGCATCATTCCGATTCAGCTTTCACCGGCCGGCCTGATTGTTACAATGAATGAAGACCTTCCCGGGTCCTAAACCACTCACTTTATGACTGCAAAAGCAATCGCTGTACACAAAAGTTCAGCTTACACATTTAGCAAAAAGGCTGAAAATAGCATCAATTTATTAGTCGGATTAGGCGTTGAGGGTGATGCACATATGGGGGAAACGGTTAAACATCGTTCGCGAGTTAAAATCGATCCGACCGTGCCAAATTTGCGGCAGGTGCATCTGATTCATAGTGAGCTGTTTGATGAACTGGCTGCCAAAGGTTTTGATGTCAAGCCAGGTGATATTGGTGAGAATATCACCACGCAAGGGATTGATCTTTTAGGATTACCCAGAGATACGGTGCTTAAAATTGGCGATTCGGCCGAAGTTCAAATTACCGGCTTGCGCAATCCGTGTTTGCAGCTGGACCATTTCCAAGCTGGGTTGATGGCAGCCACTCTTGATAGGGATGCAGATGGAAATCTGATTCGTAAAGCTGGAATAATGGGGGTTGTTTTGCAAGGTGGCACCGTTAAAATCGATGATGAGATTGCAATCTCACTGCCACCTTTTCCCCATTATCCTCTCGAGCGTGTATGATTTAAACGTCTTTTTTCAGGCCTTTTTACACACGAATCTAATAAATTCGGCTCTAATTGATAAGGCATTGCTAATTTATAGGCAAACCGTCCGTTAAGTTTTCTGAAATAAGTTTGTCCAACTGGTAGAATCCATCCTATGCAAAAACGGCAGATCCCTATGTGGGAGATAATTATCGCTTGCGCCATTATCCTACTTGCTGGAGTTCTACGGACGATCTGGCCCGGTATTACTGAATTTAAAGCTGATGAAGCTCGTCTGATGACGCTGGCTTTTGATATGGCAGAATTTAAGTATTTTCCTATTCGGGGGATTAGCAGTTCTGTGGGGTTGCCAAACTTTCCAGCCAGCGTTTGGGTGTATGCCCTGCCTCTTTTTGTATGGAAGCATATTTATTCAGCGACTATTTTTACCGGATTGCTCAATACAGGCGCTGTCGCATTGTGCTACTTCTTTACCCGCCGCTATGTCGGCCGGACTGCTGCGATAGTTGCGACGCTCATGTTTGCGGTTAGCCCTTGGGCCGTCATTCACTCACGCAAAATCTGGGCCCAAAACCTACTCCCAATCTTCGTCATGGTATGGGCATTTTCGGCCGCACTTGCTTTTGCTGAAGGGCGCAAAAAATGGCTGGTTGTGCATGTGGCGGTTGGCGTCTTTGCCGCTCAGATCCACTTGGCTGCGGCCGGACTCCTTGTCGCTTCTGCTGTACTTTTTCTCATCTTCTGGCGCCAGATTTCATGGGGCAGCTTTCTGGCAGGGTGCAATATTGCGCTTTTAACGCTGGCACCCTTTCTCTACTATGTCTTTATTCGATCGAGCGGGGGCGTCCCTGGCATGTCGGACGGGAGCAGCCGGGGGTTTTCATTTAGTCTAGAGCCATTTGTGCATGTCGCACGGTTAACGACCGGCTGGCAATTTCATGCGTTGGCAGGTCCTGATCAGTTTCAGAATTTGCTGGATCTGTTGCCACCATTAAATTGGCTGTTCCTCGTTTGGGGGCTGATCTGTTTGTCTGGACTGTCGCTACTGATTTCTGATCTCTGGTTTTTACTGACTGAAGAATCTGTCCCTGAACAACCTAGTCGCCTACGGCCGGAAATTTCCAAATTGCTGTTGGTTTGGGCATTTGTCCCGATTTTAACCTTTCTTTGGTTTCCGGTGCAGGTCGAGCTTCACTACCTTTTGCCCGTTTATCCGGTGTTCTACATTGCGGCCGGAGTTGCGGTCGAGACGTTGACTTCAGGTAACTGGCAAAAAGCATTTTTAGGTGGTTTAGCGATTACTGGTGGGGTGCAGATATATGCGATACTCAGCCTGATCGGGTTTGTTGGGGTCATTGATACCCCTGGTGGATTTGGCGATCCCGTCTCGATGCAGCTTCAGGATGCGGCTCAGGCAAAGCGCTGGGCAGTTTCTACTCAAGCGAAGGAAATTCTCATAGTCAGCGACGGATCTGACCCACTGCTCGATTCGCAGGCTGCAATTTATGAGCTTCACTTTCGTGATTTCCCACATCGATTCATAGATGGAACCCATAGCGCCGTTTTTCCGGCCGAAAGTAGCGTTGTATTCATTGCAAAACCTGATCTGCCGGTTGAGCCGATCTATTCACCCTTGACTAGTAATCTTGCCAGTACCTCAAGTCGAAGTTTTGATCGGGGATTAATTTTGACGCTGGCTGGTGAGTCAGCCCCGATATTGACCGAGTCTTTTGACCCTGTTTATCTGTTGGCTAACTTTGTTAACGTGCAAGGGGTCGATTGGCCAGATCGAAACGGCCGCTTTTTGATTAAGTGGAAAGTGGGTGAGGCTTATCAGCCTGATTATCATTTGACAGGGCAACTATTTTCGGCCGAAGGCGATAAGATCACACAGGCTGACGTACCTACTTTCCCTGCAGATCAATGGCAGCCAGATGATGTTGTCCTGAGCCTGTTTACGTTAGATGAGACACCTGATATGGATGCTGCTGAACAGCTTTCAATCGGCATGTATGTCTTTTCTTCTGAGGAAGCCGTCCCGATTTTAGACGCGGCCGCAAACCCGGCCGGAGACTTTATCGAGCTTTCAATTCCGTAATTCGCTTAAATCCCACAGCTCATTTCAACAACTGAAAATAAACTTAAGCTTTTTTATTCTGATATGGCTTTTTTCATCACAAAAAACATCACGCTTTTACATCTTTGCCAAATTGTGTGTATCGCTCTTCTTTGGGGATGTTCTGCGCAACCGATTCTTGAACAAGCCGAACCACCAGTTGTTCAGCCATCTCCAACGCCGCCGGAACCGATCTCACCAACGGCCGTGCCCACGCTTGCTCCTGAACCCACACCTACTGTTGAGCCGACCATTCCGGCTGCTGCTGTGGTCAAGCCATCTTTGAAAAGAGGGGTCAATATCGCTGGGGATTTTGAGGTGTTTCCACGAGGTGAATGGGGGACGCCCATCGAGGCCTATTTCTTTGATTTGGCGGCCGAAGCTGGATTTGATCACGTTCGTATCCCTATTCGGTGGTCGGCCCATACAGGGGCGGCTCCCAATTATTTGATCGATGAGGCTTTTTTTGAGGAAGTTGATTGGTTGTTAGACCAGGCTCAGCGGGTTGGGCTGACCATCGTTATCGATACCCATCATTTTGAAGAATTAAACGATGACCCGTTGGGGTTTAAAGATGAGCTATTGGCGATTTGGCGACAAGTCGGAGCGAGGTACGCTGGTCAACAGGCCACAGTGGTGTTTGAAATCAACAATGAGCCAACGGGCGTTTTTGATGACCGGCCGGAGCTGTGGAATCAAATTGCGGCCGAAGCTTTGCAGGTAATTCGTGAAACAAATCCCAATCGATTGGCGATTATCGGCCCTGTGGGATTCAACCATCCAAATCGCTTGAGCGAGCTTGTGCTACCAACGGACGATAACTTATTGGTGACGGTGCACAGCTATGACCCGATTGAGTTTACCGTCCAAGGTGCTCCTTGGTTTGATCCTCCGCCTGCAACGGGGCAGGTGTGGCAATCGGCCCAACCTGCAATCAATTATGTGTGGCAAGAAGCCTCTTGGGATACTCAAGTTACCCCGGCCGTTAATGGATTTCAGCTACAGTTTGAACGGCAGTATGCCGCCTTCGGGGTGCAGTCTTTGGTTTCAAACGATGTGGCATTTGAGACAGCTACCGTGCAGTCTGACCGGCCGTTCGAGGCGGTTATTTTGTGCAATGTCAATGAATCAAATGTGATTGCAGAATTGAGCGCTCCCACAGTGAATGATGTTGGTGATTACGAAATGTCAGCCGATATTTCAACTTGTGGTCCGCTGGGTTCAATCGCTATTCAGCTTGTGTCTGAACAGCTGGTAACCCCTGTTTTGCAGCGATTGGATTTGTGCGGTTCAGACATCGGCTGTGAAAAAGTGATTGTGTCGGCCGAAGAGGCACTTAATATCGAAATGAGTGCGGCCAAAGCGTGGGCGGCTGGAAACGGGGTTGATTTATATCTGGGGGAGTTTGGTGTCTACGATCATCCAAGTGCACCTGTCGACCCCATTTCACGCGCAGCTTGGATACAAGCGATGCGCCAAGCGGCCGAAGTCAACGGGATTGGTTGGGCTTATTTTGAGTTGAGCAGTGATTTTGGTGTGTATGATCATGCCAATCAAGTGTGGCGTACAGATATGCTTGAGGCATTGTTCGCTCCTGAATAAGGCTTTTAAAACGGCCGCCGTTACGCGTAACGGCGGCCGTTTTTGTTTGACTAGATCGAAATCGATTCGTCTACGCCCAGTAACACACCTTCGGCCGTGGTTTCAGCGCTGACACGTGCCACCCACGCGGCCGCATCTTGCATGATGTAGCCGAACGTATTGAAATGACAGGGGACTACTTTCTTCGGATTCAAAAACTGAACCGCACGCAGTGCATCATCTGGCCCCATCGTAAAGTTGTCGCCGATCGGCAAAATGGCCAAATCGATGTCATGCTCTCCGATTAAAGACATGTCTGAAAAGAGGGCTGTGTCTCCAGCGATATAAATGTTTTCGGTGCCGGTTTTGAGCAAAAAGCCGCCTGGCATGCCGCCATATTCCCCATCTGGTAATTTTGAACCGTGAAATGCGGTCGTCATTTTTAAATAGCCGAACGGATGTTGAAAGCCGCCCCCCAAATGTTGTGGATGGGTCTTTTCAACCCCTTGGCGGCTAAACCAATCTGCGATTTCAAAGTTGGCGATGACTGTTGCATTGCACCGTTGAGCGATGCTGACCGCGTCAGCCACATGGTCTCCGTGTCCGTGTGTGATTAGAACATACTCGATACCGGTGATGTCATCGACCGCTGTTTTGGCCAGCGGATTGTTTCCTTTTAAGAACGGATCAACGATCATTTTTGTGCCGTTTACATCAAGCGAAAATGTTGCATGTCCGTGGAAAGTTACTGTGACTGCCATAGTTTTTCTCCTTTAAAATTAGAACTGACTGAATTTGGTATTGAGTGGATCATAAGCGGTTAAAACGCTGAAATCAAGGAAATCAAGCGATTTTTGATATGTGAAATTACCTGCCAAAAGTGTTTCACATCCTACGATTCTTTGGTCTTTTGTTACGACTAATTTAGGGTCATTTTTCTTAGGCGCAGAAAGAATAGTTTGACAACGCGCATTTTGCATTGTACTGTTATGCATATAACTTATATGTATTAACTGGAAGGCTTTATGTTGTCAAAAGATTTAGTTGCAGCATCCTCAAGACCATTGGTTTTGAGCATCCTCTCAAAAAATGAGAGCTATGGGTATGAAATTTTGAAAACCATCAAAGAGCGATCCAAGCAGCAGATTGAATGGAAGGATGGAATGATTTATCCATTGTTACGCAAATTAGAAAATGACGATTTAATTGAGTCGTTTTGGAATACGGCCGACAGCGGCCGTAAACGAAAATACTACCGGATTAAAACGGCCGGCAAAATCTATTTGGCAGAACAAAAGAAACAGTGGGCCTTAATCAACTCAGTTTTGGATCAATTGTGGGAGGATGACTTATGTTTGAGTTAAAGCAGCAGATAGCAATTTGGAAAAACGAACTGCAATCAGAAAACACGTTAGGGGGAGACGATATTGAAGAGCTTGCTACCCACTTAGAAAGTACAGTCGATGAACTTCTTGAAACTGGGTTGTCGGCAGAAGAAGCTTTTTATGTGTCCAAACATCGCCTAGGCGGTGTGCGATCTCTCAATACTGAGTTTTCAAAAGTGAACACAGCTCAAATTTGGCGTAGGCGATTTATGTGGCTCGTGTCAGGCTATTTTCTGTTTAGCTCCATCCCTCTGATTGTTAATCTTTTTATTACGTCTGTTTTCGCCTTTGAAATGAAGCCTCTCCTCTTCTCCAGCGAGCTGTTTTTTGGTCCAGATTTTCTGGTACCTTATCCTGTGTATATGATTGCGCTGTTACTTTTAAGCGGAACGTTAATCTACCTATTGAGTGAAAAGAGCAGCTTTAATAATAAACCGGCTCGTCAGAATTATGGGTACAAGGCTATCGCATTGATCTTTGCTGGCTATATTTTTCTTTCAACTTTGAATATCGGGTCGATTATGATGCTACCTAGATTTAGCTCGATTGCGACGCATGGCAATATTGCAGCATCTGGCAGTTTATTCAATTTTGCTTGGCAGATTTTTTTATGTGTAGCGTTACTTTTAACCGTTCTCGTTTCTCGCCGCAAAGAGAACCGCCCTCTGTTTGTCTAAAAAGTAGCTAAATGCTCAACAGACTAAAAGGGGTGCGAGATATTAATCTCGCACCCCTTTTAGTTTGTTTGTTTCAATGAAACATTTAGCCTGACTAGACTACTTTAGCGTTACTGCTATAAATTAAGCCAACCAAAATGCCTGCTACAGCAAAATGGAGAATACTTAACAGCCCTTGAATTCCAATCCAAGTTCCAACTGACGGAATGGTGAATCTGGCAGGTAGATCTAACGCGATAAACGGCACCACAATTAACGCTAACATCAACCCAAATTTAAGACCCCGCACGATTGGTGTGCCATCAAAATGAGTTAATGAATATAGGATTGTAAATCCAATGCCAGAGATGGCCGTTTGAGACAGCGATAGCGCGAAAAGTGGAGCTTCTCGCATTATCGGAATACTCAGGAAGTAATCGCCTGCAAACATAAAGCCCAACATGCCTTGAATGACGAAACTTGAAACGAAAAAGGCGGCCGTGCCCAATAGGATCTTTTTGTAATCCATTAAAGGGTCGCGACGTATTCGCCCAGTTTATCGAACGCCATGCGCCATCCGCCAGCGCCTGGTGAGTCGGCCGGTACGCCGACGTGGGTCATCGTCATTTTGGTGCCACCATCAACCGCTTCTAACTCTACGACCACTGAGGTTGAGTCTGGTGTCCCTTCGGGCATACCCATTGCAGATGGGGGAATCAAATTTCCATCTTCGTCGCACATTGCGTCAGTATAAACAAGGCGAGATGTTGGGGTTACTTCAGTAAATTCACCGGTGAACCACATTTTCATATGGCGCTCTGGCGTTTTCATTTCCATACAGATTTTCCGTTTTCCACCAACTTGCACATCCATCTCAGCAACGGGGATGCTCATTCCCATCGGCCCGTACCATTTACTAAAGTGGTCTGCGTCTGTCCACATTTTCCAGACCAACTCTACTGGGGCGTCAAAACTGCGCTCGATTACGACTGAATTATCGTTACTCATTGTCTTTCTCCGTATTTTTTATTTGATTGATATAGTCTTCCATGCGGTCAAAGCTTGCCTCCCAAATGTGGCGATATTGCTCTGTCCATGTGGAAATTTCTTTAAGAGGGGCCACATCGAGCGTACACGGCCGGTACTGCGCCTTTTGCCCTTGTGTGATTAACCCGGCCCGTTCCAGCACTTTGATGTGCTTAGAAATAGCTGGCAAACTCATGCTAAACGGTTCAGCTAGTTCATTGACAGTCGCTTCACCCTGCGCCAGACGCGCAAGAATCGCCCGTCTCGTTGTGTTGGCTAAAGCTGCAAATGTTTCGCTGAGTCTGTCTTCGTTGCCGTTCATAGTTGAGGCCTGCTTTATTTAACTAATAGGTTAATTAACCTGATGGTATAATAAGCTCGTTTGTTCTGATTGTCAAGAAAGTCGTGAATTTAGATTTTTGATAGACTGGTGAGGGGGTGTCATGGATTCACCCTTTGCCCGGGAACTTGTAAAATTTTCTGTTATTCAGGCAAAACTAAACGTAAACTCGTTTGTGTGTTTAACACAAAAATAAAGAGGTATTTATGAAACCGATCTTAATAGGGGCTCAAGGCTTTTTTGAAAAGGAAGGGGAGTCAATCTACTTTGAAAGCTATGGTGAGGGAGAGACGATTGTGTTGTGCCATGGGAAAGGGGGGAATCATGCGATTTGGTTTCAGCAGGTGCCGATTTTGGCCCAACATTATCATGTAGTGACTTGGGATCAACGTGGCTTCGGCCGGTCGTCAAACCGTGCGAATATGGCGGGCCCACAAGCTGCGGCCGAAGATCTGCAAGCATTGCTCGACCATCTAAAAGTCGATCAAGCTCATTTGGTCGGACAGTCAATGGGAGGTTGGGCCGTGCTTGAGTCAACGCTGCGTTGGCCAGAACGGACCCAAACATTGATTTTGGCTGACACGCTAGCTGGGTTGAGTACGCCTGAAATCGCGGCCGAATATGAAATGTCTCGGGCTAAACGATATGCCAAACCGGCGGCGACTCACCTTTCGATGGATGGTCATGCGATTATCACGGCTGATTCAGCCGAACAAAATATGATCCGTGCGTTTCTCTATAATCAAATTGGGCGGTCGAACGGCCTACCCCCGGCCGATGCAGGCCAATTGATTCAGCGAAAGACTTATGATCCAGAACAGATTCAAGCGATGAAAACGCCGACATTATTTATTGTCGGTGAAAAGGATTCGATCTTTCCACCAGCGATGATCCGACAGGCGGCCGCGCTTGTGCCGAATTCCCAAGTAGTTGAAATCCGTGAAGCGGACCATTCACCCTATTTTGAAACCCCTGAACAATGGAATGAAACGGTCATCAATTTTATTAAGTCACAAAAACCGGGCTAACCATGTGGTTGTGATTTTCAGATAGGCAAGCTTTAGTACATCGTATTTCCATTCAATGTTGTTTCAGGAACCTGTTGGATAGAATCCCAGTGTTCAACAATTTTTCCGGCATCATCAAAGCGGAAGAAATCCATTGTGACATACTGGTCATTGCCCGGCCATGTTTGGTGGGTGTGGAGTGCCACTAAGTCCCCTTCGGCTATGGCGCGAACAAATGTGATTTGCTTGCCAGGATATCCTTTTGCCATTTCATCAAAGTAGTCAATGAACGCCTGCTTCCCATTTGCAACCAAAGGGTTATGTTGAATGTATTCCGCACCTACATAGGTTGCAATAGCGTTTGTCGGATCGCCTAAATAGGCCATTTCGTAAAATGCAATCGCATTATTCTTGTTTGCTTCTAAATCGTGTTTCATGCTTGTTTTCCTTAAATATTTAGTGTGGTTTAAATAATCTCATTCACAGCATCACGGGCAGAACGAGCTGCGTTGTGAACCCCACCCCAATCATCTTCTTGCGTGTACGCCGTCCCTGCGAAAAAAAGCTTGTAGTTAACAGATTCCGCCAAGATGCGGGAAATCCAAGCAGGTGCATCGTCGGACAAATAAGCGGCTTGTGCAAACGGCTCCGCATTCCAATTTTGTACCAAATGCTTAATAAAGGTTCGTGAGGCTGCCCCATCGAATAGTTCATCACACTTGGCCAAGATGTTTGCCAGCAGATCCCCATCTGACATCGCCTGATACGCTTCGGCCGGTGCTCCGACAGAGAACACGCCCATGATGTGCGTCTCCGACTCTTGCCCATATGATGCGTCATAAAAGGCAAGCTGGCCTGCACTTGGGCTCTCATCAACAAATTCAAGATAGGTTGGGAAAAACTTTTCAGTGAATTCTAAAAAGACCTTGAACCCACTCCAGACAATGGCTTCATCAATCGCTTCTTGTTTTCTCGCTGGCAATGGAGGGACAAAATTTACCGCCCCTTCTTGTAGCAGTTTTAGCGGCACTGTCACAATCACTTTGTCGGCCGTATATGTCTCCCCCACATTATCAGTGAGCACCACTTGGTCATCGCTTGTGTCAATTTCAACGATTGGGGTGTTGAAGACGATGTTTGAGCGAATACTTGGAACGATGTACTCCTCATAAAAATCAAACCAAGAGGAGCCTACAAATTTACGATCACCAGATCCGTCTATACCAGCTAGCGGCTCAATCGCTAACTCACCATCTTCATAAGTTCCATAGGTATCCTCGGCCGTATACCCGATTGTTTCAATCTCAACATTCACAGACGCATCGTTGACAATGGCTTCGAATTCTGAAGGGGGGACGTGGAGCCATTCAGCCCCTAAGGGGATGGGGAAATTGGCAAAGGTGTTGTTGATCCTAAATCGGCCCCCATAGACCGGTGACGCTTCTAAAATCTGAAACTCAATTCCCTTTTGTGCCAGCAAATACCCGGCCGTCATTCCGGCCGCACCTGCCCCGATGATCAACACCTTTCCTTGGGCATTTGTCTCTCCATCGGCCCCACATGAACTCAGCACCGCTGGCAATGATAGGGAAATGCCGAGCAGGCTACTCATTTTTATAAAATCTCGTCTCGATATTTTACTCATCAGAATATTTTTACAGACCGGTAGGTTGATGTCGAGAATATTCTGATAGTCTGATAGCTATTGGGGTGATGGACACGAACCACTATACCCCGGCCGGATTTGCCACCATTCATTGCATGATCGAGGATCTTGATAAGTCCCTGTATCCGCAATAGCGATCACCATATTGTCGTTGCCTGTTGTGCCAAATGTTTGCCCGGCCGGCAAAGTGGGCAGATTGTAGCCATCAGATGGGTATTCATAGCGGGGGCCGTCTGGATTGTCCAAGCTGTTATATAGGCTGAGCAGATTAGGGTCGGTACAGATCTGATCGATGTGGATCGTGTAGCCACGGGCGGCCGAATCTTCGCGTGTGTAATGCAGCGTCACCGTATTCTCATCGGCAAATATCACAATCACCTCTACCCCGCCGCCAATGTCATAGCCTGACACAGGTGCAAATAAAGGAGTTCCAGGCTCTAAAGTGAACGCCAGCGCCGTAACCTTTGGCGTCGTAACCGGTTCTGCTCGCTGCCCAGGTTCAGGGGATGAGGCCCAATTCCACTGGTGCACTTGATAAAACTCTGCAAACGGTGGCACCTGATTTGGACTAAACAACGTTGCAAACTGCGGCGGCTGTGTTGGGTCGTCAGACCCATAATCAATTAGCTCCCGTTGCAAACCAGAATCTGAATTGGCCACATAGCCGCGTAACTCAATATTTTTATCGGCATGATTAAAAGTAGGGCGCACCGGATTATCCGTATCAAACTGAAAGGCGATGCCGCTTGTATACGAATTGACCGATACATCTGGGCATTCGATTTTCTCAGGTACGAGCACAAGCGGTAAGTAAGCTTGTGGTGTTAACTCAGCCTGTGATTGAACATGTTTCTGGGTGATTAGACCTCCTAAGAGAACTAAAAGCGTAAATAGGGTAACAATTGCTTTCTTCATCATGGGATTCCTTTGAATTAGATTGTACCGATAGATCGTAATTATATGCGGCCGATCAGGATAGGAAAAAGCGAAAGTATTTTCGGTTCAGCTACTAAACTCGCTGCACCTTGCAAATTATGAGGCTCCACAGCTTCGACTTTCTTTACAAAAGTTGAATTAAATCGAAAAAAGTTTACACTGTTAACAAAAGTTAACGCATGTAACAATATGGAATCCAGAAAAGAACAAAGACGGAACGAAACAATTGCACAGATCAAGTTGATTGCTACCCAGCAAATGGCGGAAATGGGTGCAACCAATATTTCATTGCGAGGTATCGCACGCCAAATGGGGCTGTCAGCTCCGGCCTTATATCGCTATTTTCCAAATTACGAGGCGTTGATCACCGCTTTGATTGTTGATTCGTATCACAGCATGGCTGACGCTATTGAGTCGGCCGAAGGCGAGGTTGCACGTGATGATTTTGGCGGCCGTTTTTTGGCCGGGCTACACGCCATGCGAGACTGGGCTTTGGTGCAACCGGCCGAATATATGCTCATTCAGGGGACGCCGATTCCTGGTTATGAAGGGCCCGAAGCGATCACACGTCCGGCTGCTCAACGCAGTTGGCGCGTTATGTTCATTGTGTTAATAGAAGCGCAGGCGGCCGGTAAGCTAAAACTCCCTGCTGAATTTCAGCGAGAACT
Organism: Anaerolineae bacterium; assembly: GCA_045105475.1. Classification (GTDB taxonomy): domain Bacteria; phylum Chloroflexota; class Anaerolineae; order Promineifilales; family Promineifilaceae; genus WTJY01. The sequence continues at coordinate 8,975 of JBGCDP010000367.1, read as the reverse complement.
ACCTAATTACGCCGCTTTTTCAGAGCTTTGGTCAGAGCAAATTGGCGTCCCAATCTCTGTCCCATTGCTTCATGTTGCGCTGTCTTCAGCCGCTTTAATCAATGGGCTGTTGATTGTTGAGGTCAGTGACCGTTATCCCGGCGTAGCGGCCGAAACCACATTGCTCGAACTAGATTTATTGCGTAAACGTTTGGGGTTACCGAACCCGTTTGATGACAAAGGAGAACAAAACCGATGAAAGAAAAAACCTATCTAAACATAGTACGAGGCTTCGCCATTTATGACATTATTGCTTTGGCTCCATTTGCCATACCGTGGCTGGCGATGATTCAGCTTCAAACATTTGGCAATATTCAGCAGATGCTTAATATCGGTGGTGCACCGATTACGGCCGTGGGGCCAAATGAAATGGTGTTTTTCAACATGTTGGGGATAGTTGGGGTCGGTTGGAGCATCTGGCGTTTACGCAATATCAGCGTAGAAATCGGTATTTTTGAAGGATGGCTCAGAGCAGCTTTTGCATTTGCTTTGCTCTATGCAAGCTTAATCAACGGCGGCAGCATGCTCCTTGTCATATTTGGACTTGTCGATTTAATCGGCGCACCACTCCATTTACTCGGTTATCGTTTTCGGCATGCAAAAATCGTGCAGCCAGCAGGCTAGAAAAAGCCAGCTGGCTATCTATTCTGTAGATGGAAGCTGGGAAGAATTTGCTGTATCACAACTGTACGGTGCCGCTTGCAGAAAGAAATTGTCTGGCAATAGCGGAAGCGCCGCGACCTCTTGACCCATTGATGCCAAGCTTTGGGTCTGGTTCAGCTCTGCGGCCGGATCTGCGACGACAAATTGCCCCATCATTCCCCCATCTTCATGCTCCAGAATGTGACAGTGATACATGTACGGGATGGTCGCATTGGAGTAAGTTGTAAATTGCGTAATGAACCGCACGGTTTCCCCGTTATTGATGAGGACAGTATCTTTCCACCCCGATTCACTTGGGGAAGGTGGCACTCCGTTGCGGTCTAATATCAAAAATTGGATGTCATGAATGTGGAGTGGATGGGGTTGCCCACCAGCGTTGGTGATTTCCCATATTTCAACATCGTTTAACATGACGACCTCGTCGATCCGTCCCATATCCATGCGGCTTCCGTTAATGGGAAAAGCGGGGCCAAGGCCTGTTGCCACGGCGTTGTCTGTTAATCCTCCTGCTAGTCTAAACGACCGAACATTGTCAGCATCTGCGGCCGACCAACGCTCAATTGTGTTTAAAGTTTGTGGTAGCGTTTCAATGAGCAGATCAGATGAATCGGGATGTTTTAAGTTTGGCACGATCTTGAGCAGATCAAAATGACTGTGCCGCCCTCCATTTGTCGCAAAATATTGCCCCACAGCCTGCCAATCTATCTGAGGATAGCTTTTAAAGATCACCTCGTTTCCATCAGAAACATCAACCACAATTTCAGCCCGTTCACCCGTTGCCAGCTTGAGGCGTGTCAGCGGCACGGGGGCTTCAAGTAGGCCACCGTCAGTTGCAATTTGGTGAAACGTGCGATTATCGTCAAAGCCAAAGTTGTAAATCCGGCCGTTCGACCCATTTAGAATGCGCAACCGAATCTGCTTGGCCGGGACTTCGATAAATGGGTTAACTGTGCCGTTAACCAACATCGTGTTGCCATAATATGAGCCATTATTGATTTGATAGATCATCCCGCCTTCATCATCAAATAAGCGATCTTGCACAATGAGTGGAATGTCATCGACGCCATATGTCTTGGGCAAATTTAGGCTGTTGCTATTTTCGTCGTCAATGATGATTAGTCCAGCTAGTCCAGCCGACACTTGTTCGGCTGTGTCTCCGTGTGGATGGGGGTGGTACCACATTGTTGCGGCTTCATTGAGGATTGGATATTTGGCCTGCCACGTTTTGCCTGGCGGTATCATCTGGTGAGGCGTGCCATCCATTTCGGCCGGCACATGCATGCCGTGCCAATGGACGGCAGTGGCTGTATCTAGCTGATTAGTGACATTAATAACCACATCGTCCCCTTTGCTAAAACGCATTGTAGGCCCCAAGTAGCTGCCATTAAACCCCATCGTCCCGCTCATTTGCCCTGCAAAAAATTCAGTTTCACCCTGATGAGGAACCAATTCAAATATTTTTTGTCCGTCTTGCTCGGTAGATTCTAAGAGAGCAGGTACCTGAAGCGGGTTGGTAAAGGTGAGACCTGCATTTGTTACATGGACGAAAAACAGGTAGGCAAAGATGGCACTTGCTAAGATGAGTATGCTTGCTATCGTATAGATGATTATCTTCGAAGCATTGCCGAAGCGATTAGGTGGGTTTGTTTCTGTTGTCATAGCATTTTCCTTTTGAAACCGCTTTAAACGTTTCTTTTAAGATGGTAATTAGGGCAGCTTGACGGGATGTACTCATCCTGAAAACCCTGCTTGTCTTGCCTAAACCATTTAATTCAATAGTGTATAAAGAGATGTTAAGTTCATATGAATTTTTACGATCTCAGCGTCAGACAATTACCGACATAGAGGAAAGGGGATGAGCGTAGATAACTCAAACGACTTATGGTGCATGTTTCCCGTGATTTCAATTGAAGATGCGTTTGATTGCAACGTTTGGTATGAGGAAAACAGGATAATACAAGATGCGATAATGACTTAATCTATCAACGCCTGATGGGGTCGGCTTAAACGGAATTTAATTTACTAAAGCAAGGAAAAGCAAACGAGATGACAAAAATGTGTGTGTTGGGTGCGACGGGGCAGACTGGGTCAGCCATTGTAAATGAAGCTTTAGGAAAAGGGATGCATGTGCTTGCCTTAGTCCGCAACCCTGAAAAAGTGACGCTAAAGCATGACAACCTAACCGTTGTAAAAGCTGAAATCTCCGATTATGGATCGGCCAACGTTCTTCCCCAAATCGCTGAGTGTGATCATGTTGTGGTCGCCTTGGGCTCAAAGAAATTATGGGGAGATCCAATTCGAAGTGAAGGGACAAAGAGCATCCTAAATGCTCTAAAAAAATCAGGCCACCAACCAAGAATATGGTGTATTAGTTCGGCCGGTACGAGAGATAGCCTCGCACAGATGGGAGTGGTGAGTAAGCTGCTCGTCTTTACGCTATTAAATCGAGTCATCGCGGACCATGCCATTCAAGAAGAGATTTTGATCAACAGTGGTTTCCCATATACGATTCTACGGCCGACCGGATTAACCAACGAGCCAGCAACAGGCAATTACAAGTTAGTTAGCGATGGGATGTTGGAAACCTCTCAAATCTCGCGAGCAGATATTGCTCACTGCCTTGTTTCAAAATTAGATCAGACCGATTTGCTGAATAAAGCTGTTTGCCTCACAAAAGTGTAGGTGCCTGAACGAGATGGTTAAATGCGTGTACAACCGGCTCTTTTCTTTTTTAGTTGACATTTAAATCACCTTTTACTATCGTTTTACACCTCTGCCTACGGAGATAAAAATGATTTTAGTCTTACTTTACTTCTAGCTCCTAAAGCTAAACAACAACTGTCCGCAGAAAATATGTTGTCAAAAACCGCTCCTTTTTTGGAGCGATAACTGGCTGGCACCTTGAATAATCGAAAGAGGTGCCAGAACTTTAGGAACTATCATGTTAACTTTAAGACCATTTAACTTCTCTAGTGAAGATTACGAGGCGCTTGCCTCTATCCATAAAGCCTCCTACGCTGACAGTCGCATGCGTGCCACAGACTACAAGCGAATTGATGATTACACACCACAAGCTGAATATGATTGGGAACGCACTGTGGCTGAGTGGGATGGCCGCCCCGTTGGTTGGGGGCTGTATGTCCGTTCTCTCTGGCTCAAAGAGCCCGATGTTTATACGATCGGTTGGCTAACCCACCCAGACTTTCGCAGGCGAGGCATCGCTGCCGCTTATTGGGAGCATCTCAAAAAAGAGGTGCTCCCGAGCCGTTCGATATCTGCCTTGCATGTTGACGTACGTGGTGATGTGGCTGATGGGATTCCCTTTGTTGAAAAGCGCGGTTTTAAGCAGATCGCAAAATCAACCGAGTCACAACTTGATCTCACGACGTTTGATCCGGCTGATTATGCTGACCTTGCTGCCAAAATCGCAGCGAGAGGAATTGTTCTCAAGCCGCTGTCTGACCTGATGTCGAGTGATACGGATCACATGACCAAGTTGGTGCAGCTGGCAAACGTTTTGCGTGAGGATGAACCCACGGCCGAGGACCAAGCCCCAATCACGGCCGACCTATTTCGCAACTACTACATGAGTAGCGACACCTTTTATCCGGAAGGGTGGTTTATAGCCGTTGACGGCGAGCAATATGTTGGTTGGTGTGCGGTGCTTCCTAATCCTGAACGGCCGACCCATGTTAGCAATGGCATTACCGTCATCGCACGGGATTATCGTCGGATCGGCTTAGCCACCGCAATGAAAGTACACGTGATCGAGCACGCCCAAGCGATGGGGGCCGAGCAGATTCGGACTTCGAATCTAGCGACAAACCCGATGTTGACTATCAACCAAAAGCTGGGATATGTGGCTCAATATGATTCGCTTGAGTACAAGAAGTTTCTGTAAGCAGTCCAAGCAATTAGGTTACTTCCCTGTCATCACCCACGAAAGTGGGTGAATGACTGGGAGTTTCACCGAAAACAAGGTTATTTAGATGTTAAATCCCAGCCACACGGCCTGTACGAGTTGCTTTGAGCACATCGGTTCGACCGTTGACAGGGATTCTTTCACATCGCTTGTTTCAACGAAACTCAAGTCAGTTAATTTTTCCAACGCCGTCCCCAGCGTTCCTCACGCCAAACGTCGCCCTCGTTATGATAGCCGCCCACTTCCCACGTCCCTGGTTCATCTTTTGTTGTAAATTTAAGCCCACGCAACCATTTGGCCCCTTTCCACAAGTAGACATCTTCTAACTCATCACGGCCGATGATGTGCCCGATCACCCCACGTAGCGGATAGCCATGTTCAGGGTCTAATGGTTGCCCATTAAAATGTGTGGCAAGTAAAAAATTATCCTGAAGTGCAATTGAAAGCGGTAAATTAGTTTTGTATCCACCCTCAGCAAATTGAATGACATGGGTAGCGTCCGCATTAGGCGTGATTATCCCTTCATCTACCAACGTTCGTAAAGACACCCCTTCCCAAGTGGTATCAAACTTGCTCCACTGGGTCACACAGTGCAGGTCTAAAGTGAGCGATTGGCGTGGTAGTTCCTGAAACTGTGCCCATGTAAAGCCCACCCGCTGACTGACCGCCCCCCAAACTTTAAAGTTCCAAGTGGCCGGGTCAAACGTGGGGACCTGACCGATATGAATAATTGGGAACTTCCGTGTGACCCGTTGTCCAGGTGGCAGCCGCTTGGCTTGGCGCATTTCTGCTTCGATTGCGCGTCGCTCTTGCCCTTTTGCCCGCCAGTTTTTGATTTTATCAAGCATTACTCACAACCTTTATTTAAACTTGGAGCGTTGGCCGGAAGCACATCCTCTATCAGCATTCTGCCCAGCAAAATATCGGCCGTCGCTTGAATATGAATTTCGGCCGAAGGGAGCAATGGCAACTCCGGCACATGCTCTTGCTGGACCAATAGCTCAATTTCAGTACAGCCTAAAATACACGCTTGCGCCCCCTGAGCCGCCAGATTACGAATTACCTCAACCATTGTTTTCCGGGATGATTCTAGGAATTCATTAAACGAAAGCTCCTCATAGATGATCCGGTACACCTCTTCTTGAACCGCTGTTTCCTGAGGCACGATGGTCGAAATACCGTGACGGGCCAAGCGTTCATGCAGATATGCTTCTTCCATCGTCGGCTTTGTGCCGATTAAACCGACTTTTGTGAATCCCTGCTGCTTCAGCTGATACGCGCTGCAGTCAGCAATGTGCAAAATCTTGAGGTCAGGATGGGCCGCTTCCACCGCAGGCACACAAATGTGTCCTGTGTTTGAGGCGATCACAAGCCAGTCACATTCGGCTGCGACCAGCTTATCAACCCCGCGTAGCAGGTAGCTCGCAACCTGATCAAATTCTTTGCCAGTCAGGAGTTGGACATACTCATCGCAATCAACAGAAACCATCATGATGGGTGGGTTCGGCGGCATTAAAAACTTTTTTGGCGTGTTTGCCAACACTTTTTCGTGGATACCTTTGTAGTAGTCGACGCCAGACACATAAGAGATGCCTGTCAAAATACCGAGAGAGGAAAGTGCCATATTGTTATGCTCTGTTTTGCTTTTAGCCTGTTTTAATATCGAAATCGGCCGTAAAAATATACTTTAAATGATGATGCTCCTTCACGAGATTATATTCGTATGAAAGAACAGGACCAACCCGACCACATCTAAGGGGAAAGAGCTCGTGCTAGGCGAATAAGCAAAGCGCGACAGCTAAAAGTGTTAGATAATAGCTAAACTAATTCAACAAAAGGGTGGGGCGAAAAAGGAGGATAAAAATGAAAATTATCGATATGAAATGTGCTGTGATCGGCTATAACCCGATCGTACGAATACTCACAGATGAAGGGATTTATGGGCATGGTGAGGCGGAATCGACAAAATCTTTTCTCAAACCCCACATCATGTTTTACAAACCATTTATCCTAGGTGAAGACCCGACCAATGTTGAAAGCGTGATGATCAAAATTCGCCGATTGGGTAGCTTCAAACCATGGGGGAGTGCTGTCAGCGCGATTGAGATGGCACTGTGGGACATCGCTGGAAAGGCGGCCGGGGTACCGGTCTACAAGCTGCTGGGTGGCAAAGTGCGAGACAAAGTCCGCGTTTACAACGGGGGCGTCCGCTTTCCCATGTCAGGGTTAGAGCCCGAGGACTTTGCAGACAATGTTGCTAAAATGAAAGCAAGCCCAGAGGGGTTTTCACTTGTCAAACAAGGGATAGGCTTTCATAGCCCGATGCCGGTACAACTACCCGATTTTCATTTTGGTGACGCTGAGATTGAAGAAGCCCGCGGCCACTCAATTGAATATTATTTGAGCAGAGGATTGACCAATACGCCGCATTCATATCGTGGATTGCTGACTGAAAAAGGTCTTAAACATATGATCGCTTGTGTCGAAGCGATGAAGGATGTGTTGGGAGATGAGGTCGGCCTTGCCCTTGATTGTGGACCTGGTTGGATGCCAACTGATGTGATTCGTTTTGCCAAAGCGACAGAACACCTCAACTTGATGTGGCTCGAAGACACAGTAAATGGAGATTATCAGCCTTATGTGCTGGCCGATGTCTATCGAGATATCACGATGAAGGTTTCTACTCCGATCCATACTGGGGAGCAAATTTATTTGCGTCAAAACTTTAAGGAGCTGATCGAGAAACAGGCGGTTAACATCATCGGCCCTGATCCGGCCGATATCGGTGGTATCGCCGAACTTAAATGGGTGGCCGAGTACGCTGATCTACACGGCATTCTCATCGCGCCTCACGGTATCTTCGACGGACTGTTTGGATTGGCCGCCCATGTCCAAGTTGCTGCAACCCTGCCATCAAACTTTATCGGCTTTGAATATCCAGTTGCTCGGCCGGATTGGTGGTACAACATCGTTGACGGATTGCCAGAGCAAATCGTGAAGGACAGCTTGATCGAAGTATGGGATACGCCTGGGCTTGGTGTTGATTTTAACGTCGATAAAGCACACCCTTATCTTTTAGAAGAGGACAAAGATTTCTTCGACTAATAATCTAGCGGTCGGGCAGTTTTTGTTTTGAATCATTAAAAGGGGTTGGACGAACGCTGAAACCAGTGATAGGTAGCTCGTTCGGGGTTAACCAGCGTTTGTCCGTGGCAAAACCTTTCAACACAACTGAGGTTAAATGATTTTATCGTCCTTGCCTGCAAGCTGGCGTAGGTACTCTGTCTGCCCGACATGGTACCCTTCGTGCCATGCGATGAAAAGCAGGCGCTCAGCCACAGATCGGCCGTTTTCATCCTTTTCTGCTAGCTGCAAATCAGAAATTTCGGCAAAGCCATCTTCTATCAGTTTTTGAGTCTTTTCATAGTCTGCTAGCAGCTGCTCAAATGTCAGGATGTCGGGGTCGTCGGCCGATGTTACCGGCTCTGAATCGAACTTGTAGCGTGCCGTAATTTCTTCTGTCCAATTTCCGGGAAGGCCTAATAAGTTCAGCGCACTTTCTCGTGAGACAAGAATGTGTCCGATTATCCAATTAAAGCAGTTGCCCCGAAATGGGAGCTGAAGCAAGCTGTCCTCATGAGAGAGTCCATCTGCTTGGCGGGTCACAACCCAATGGTTGGTCTCGTACAGGCCATAAATCATTTTTTTGTCCATCTGATTCTCCTTGAAAAAAAGACACTGTTGAATTTAGAACAAATGTACCAAATCTTGCTACCTGTATCAACAGATCTTCTAGCGTCGGGTGTGGTTATTTTCGGAATGACGGGGCGGGTTGGGCCTGCCACGCTTGCCATGATGTGGGTTTGTCCGGCCCATCGTGCCCTTACGGGTGTTTGCACGCTTGGTCGGGCGTGATGCCCGCTTTTACACTCAATTTGCCTGAGGAATCATCAAGGGCAACCTGCCCAATGCGCTTAAAAAGAAAGTCATCACGCCCCTAATATAACTACCGTAGGCTACTCAATCGGGGCTGAAAGCCAGTCGCAGGCGTTTGTCCACAGCTGAGCGTACTGCTCCCAGAACACAAAATTACATCCCCAATGCGGGGCAGGATCAGAGGTGTATGCCAAGACCCGCCCCTTGCCGAATTGCCCCACTGTGATCGCGGGGCTGTCTTCACCCTTCCAATTTGCGACAACCTCACACCCTTCTCGCGGCCGAACTTTGTTAAACCCTAAAATAGGTGGCATCGACGCTAAGTCAATGTCTTTCAAGATGGGGTGGGCTGGTAATTTCGCTTCTGCCATAAACCCTTCGGTGTTCTCAACTAGATCTTCTACCTCTAAGCATT
>JBGCDP010000366.1:0-13850 GCA_045105475.1 Anaerolineae bacterium | reverse complement strand
TGGCTAAACATTTGGCCATGCATTTGATTGGCGGCTCAGACGGATTTATTGAAACGATCCAGTTTCATCCCGCCTATGATTATGCTGATTTTATGGAAGGAATTCGGCCGCAGGCTCAAGCTGGTGGCAAGATGGTGTGGGAAAACCGGCCGGGCGTTTTCCTCAACTTCTGCCATAAAGCTGAAACTCATGAGGGGCCGTGTGTGCTGATCATCGACGAGATTAACCGAGGGAATTTGGCCCGCATCTTTGGCGAGCTGATGCTGTTGCTTGAATATCGCAATGAGTCGATCACGCTGGCATCGGGGGACAAGTTTTCGATTCCGGCCAATGTGCGCATTATCGGCACCATGAACACGGCCGATCGTTCGATTGCACTGCTCGATCATGCGCTGCGCCGCCGTTTCGCCTGCATTCAGCTCGCACCTGATTTGTCGTTAATCGAAAAATATCATGCCAAGCACAAAACCGGTTTTGAACCGGCGAAGCTGATGGCTTTGCTGGAGCAGTTGAATGGGGATATTGCAGACCCTGCTTACGCGCTGGGCGTCTCGTACTTTCTGACCCGATCTTTGGAAGCTGATTTACCACATATTTGGCAGATGGAAATTGAGCCTTATTTAGAGGAGTATTTCTTTAATCAGCCAGAGAAGGTGAAACGATATCGGTGGGACGCACTGCAGCTGTAGATTGTTTCTAGTGGGGCGAGACATTCGCAGTAATGTCAGAGCAACCGATGCTCTTTTCCTGTGAATGCCTAGCCCCAGCATCTGCTTACCGCACAATTAAGGGCAAATAAATCGCCCCGTTTGGCTGTGGCAGCGCATCATCTACTACAAACGAAGCCGTCTTTTCTGAACTCAGCGAGCCGACAGTCGCCTGCATAAACACGCTGTGTCCACCTTTGTCCAGACTGCTGGGTAGCGGAATTGACTGGCTTGAGAATCCGGCCGGGATCGACACCGATTTCGAGAAAATCGAAACCCCATCAACCTCAACCACCAACATGACCGTTTGCCCGCTTGGACTGTAGAAATCGACCGTTAAGTTGGCCTGATTGGTCGCGATGGTGCCACCTTCTGTGTTTAACCCTAAAAGCTGAGGCAGATCAAGGCTGATAAATCGATGGGCGGTCGCATGGATGACGCTCTCGTCGGCCGCATCTAAAACTGTGATGTCATAGCGCACCGTACCGGCTGCTGTGGTCAGCACTTCTACCGGCATCACGATCTGTTGCTCGCCGTTGGTCAGTGATTTATTCTCGCTGTATACGCCAACTTCGTTGCCTGCGGCATCTACCATCCGGCCGACCACGATGACGTTTAACGGCTGATTCGAGCTGACATCGGCCGTGACACTAACTGTTTCATCAGCATCTGCGACCGCATTGTTAATTCCCATCTTTAAAACGGTGATCTGCGGCCCTGCGACATCAAAATGGGCTGTGACCAGCTGACCACTTTCGCTGTACTGCACCGAATACGATCCGCTCGCCATCGCTGTGGGCAGTGTGGTTTGGGCAGATGGGGCACCGCTGGTGACGGTAAATAGGTCGCTAAAATCTGGGCCATCAACTGTGACCGTACCGGAGTAAGAACCGCTGACATTTAGTGTCACCGTTTCACCCGGCGCATAGCGCACTTTGTCGGGTGTGATGGAGGCTGTCGTCCCGGCCGGTTGTACCCAGCTTGTGTCGAGATGCAGGCCTTGATCGGTCGCATCATCGAAGATGCCGAAGTAGAACAGACCGCCGCCACTAAAGTCGGCCGGGAAGCTAAAATTCACCGTTTGATTATTGGCGGGTACGATTTTTTCTTGTGTGCCATTGCCCAACGATGCGCTAATGCGTAACTGACCGCCGCTGTCTCCGCTCACGTTAATTGCGATGCTGGCTTGAACTGTGTCATTACTCGCATAAGCCGTGTTGTCAAAGCTCACTTCGGCCGTAACTGTTGCGGCAACCGGGACTTGTGGGGCTTGCACTGTGTGGACCAACTGCCCGAAATCGGCCGCTCGCACCGTCTGACCATTGACTGCAAAGTATCTGCCAAAAGTCTCGCCGCCTAAATCATTGCCCACACTATCGAGGAGCGTATAACTGATCGACCACAAGCCGTAATCGGCCGTTGTTGGCGTAACTGAAACGCTTTTTTCAACCGCTTTTCCGGTTGCTAACGAAAGGGGGACTGTGCCTGGCCCACTGTTTTGCACCGTACCATTGGCCCTGCGCACCGTATAGCGCACTTGAGCAGCCGATTGGCTGGTCAGATTGGTCAGCGTCAGCGGAATAGTGACCGCTTTGTTGAGATCAGTTGTCGGCATATTATCATCGGCCGTGAGCGCCCAGCGGGCTACATCGCGGAATAGATTGCGCACTTGGCCAGAGCTTTGACCTACTGTGCGTCCCCAATCGTCGTACATGTTGGTGACGATCATGTGGCCGTCTCCAACTCGATCCAAAACAAACGAGCCCTGATCATTTTTGGTCCGTTTCAGCAACAGTTCGGCCGTATTCGGCCATGCGGTCATGTACCCATCGACATTTGCTTTAACCGTCGGCTGATTGATGCTTGACAGCATCGGATGTTGCGCCACTGGGGTCATCGCTGCGGTCCAGCACGATTGGTCGTTCTGGTACCCAACAGCGGTCCAATTGCCCGGAAGCAAGTCGAAGCCATTGTCTTCTGGCTGCGCCATGACCAAGAGTGTCCCCCCTTGATTGACGAACCTCTCTAAACGAGCGGCAAAGGTCGGGTTACCGCTCAGCCCGTAAAGCCCGGCCGTTGGAATGACCAGCAAAGAGTCTTTCAGTGCATCGGGGGAAAAGTCTGGCGTAACAAAGCGGCTGGGTATGCCGTAACCGGTCAGCATATCGCTCATTTGCTGATAGTAACCGTTCGCTAATACATTGGCTTGGATCGCTTCAAGGAGGTCAAGCTGGGCTTCAATCGTAGCCCATTGGGTTGCTAATTGGGCCGCTTGTGCCACACGTTCCGCCTCTTGACGGGCGACAACCGCTTGTTGGTCTGCTGTAAGTGCTGTCCCAACCGGATAGTCAACGATTTGGTTAAGTCGTTCCCCATCTGCTAGACGAAAAATCGCATAGTCGGTTAATTCTTGAAGACCCTCACGGCTAGCAAAGCGGAGCACTTGTGACCAATATTCTGAGTGATTACTATTTTCATTGGCCGTATTGTTGAGGCTGCTCAGACGGTTAATAACCACGCTCTGTGTATCGTCTGGATGGTCGTTGCCAGGTGGGTCTGGCGGTGGTGGGGCGCACCGATTCCCTTTGCAACATTCACCTTCATCTTTTGGTTTTGGCTTACAACTGTATCCGGAAATGCCGCCGGTTACTTTAGCGGCCGGGGCACCGCTGACTGCTAAGCCGATTGTTCCATATCCCCCTTTTCCCCAGTTGCTGGGCACTGAATAGCTAAGTTGAACGCCCAACCCTGCTTGACCAGTTACATCAAATTTTATGCCCGATGAGGCCGGAGCCTCATGGCCGGAGCCACGTAAATTAAGGGCAAGTCCAACGGCACCCATTGGGCCCCCACCGACGCCACCGCCAACGCGGCCCCCCGCTTCAACACATGCCTGCAGTTGGCCACTTAGCACTTCCCGTTGAACATAGGTTGCTCCACCGACGCCCGCACCTGATACCGCTTCCCCTGCTACGCCTGCATCGATATTGATGTTAATGATGTCGGAGACCTTAAGTGGCTTACCGTTGTTTGGACCTTGAGACGGAGGGGGGGAGCCAGGGCTACATCCGCCTGCGGTGGGGGCTAGTGATAGACGCAAGCCTAATTCACCAGAGCGTGTCGCTCCTTCAAGCGTTGAGCCATATGCTTCGATGCGCACAATTGGGCTGCCTCCCGTTTGTGGCAGGTAGAGAGGAACATAGATGCCTTCAGGAGTGGCGTTAATTTCTTCAGTGACAAAGCTAACGGAGTTGCCTGCTTGGTCAACTCCTTTGACGCTTACGTCCCACTTTTGGGTAAGTGGATCAAGCATTGTGGCAGGCGGGGTACGTACCAGCAGGGTGACTTGGTACCCAGCCGGATCAGGCACTATGCTGGCGATTTGCACATCGGCCGTTGTGGCTGGATCAATCGTCGGACGTTCACGTTCAAAGCTGTAAGTGTACGCGTTGTAGGTGCCATCTGTTTGTGGAATGATGGCGCTGGTCGCTTGCACGCGTACATCAGGGAGTACGGCTGAATCGATCTTGAGATTTAGATCATTTGAGTAGGCGGTCTGATTGCCAGATTGAGCGATAGCAGTGGCGACAAAGTCACCGTTTAGCCCATTATTTTGGTCGATTGTAAACTGGATTTGATCGCCGGTGCGGACCCCGTCTAATGTAACCGCACCTCGGCCGCTTTCTTGCAGGTATAGGGTGGATTCTGTGGTTCCTGCCGGAAAGCCAGCAGGTAGATTTGCCGTGAGCACGGCTGACGCCGTGGTGATACTGTTTGGTGGTGCCTGCCACGCCAGCCCATCGGTATCGATAATCGCTTCGAGATTGCTTTCAGGGTTAGCTGGAAAGTTTATTTTCCGCTTTGGCAACTCATCTCCATTGTCTAAGATGATTTGATATTCGTACCCGTCGGCCGTGTATTCGAGCGGAGCCAAGAAATAGCCATACCCAAATGGATTGGGTTCGCTGGTTGTTTCTTTATAGATAGAGCCGTTATTGTTGTAGACGACTAAGCGAGCAGGCAGGTTGCCGATTTTAGCCGCAACGCTGATCTCAACGCCATACTCTCCATCCCGTTTAACCAAGGGCACAATGGCATCTTCAGTGGGATTGGTCGTTGGATGGGCATCGTCATCATACTCATCAAGGTAAAGCCGGCCGGTGCCGGTTCCTTCTCCCCAGATGCTCACCCCTCCTTCGCTTGTGGCATCACGCCAACTGGCATATAGCTGGCCATTGGCAACCATAAGTGATTCTATGCTCCAAAATTCATTCGCGGTGTCAATCACTTCGGCTAAATTAATCGTCTGGGCTGGGGTGCCATTCGTCATAAAAGCACTTAGGATACTGCCTTCTGAATCGTCATACCCTTCGACATAAACATAACCATTTGCGACGGCTATGCTGCGATTAAAGCCAAAGCTACGACCTATTTCGTTGCGCCACTCTTCAATGCCGCTACTAAGGCTGTAAGCGGCAAGCTGTGTGTTACAAACGCCAGAAACAAACAGCCGTGTTCCATCTGTCGCCATACCTGGGTCGCTATCGTCGTCACAGTCATTTTCAAAGGGCTGCTCCCACAGATTGCTACCGTTTGTTAGGTCGATGGCGATTATCGCTTCATCATGGACAATGTAGCCATTGGTGTCGTGTATTAATAATTCTTCAACATCAGATACAAAGTTGAAGCCATCGTTAGTGTCATATTGCCAAAGCTCTGATCCATTTTGAGTACTGTAGCCAACTACAGTATTGAAGTGAACAACGGTTAAAATATTGTTGCCAGTGCTGGGATTTATAACGGCCATAAAGTCGGCCGTCCTGCTGCCACTGTTGTCAGGCTCAATGGTCCACAGCGTACTGCCGTCAGTTTTTCTGATTTTAGATATGTATTCTCCGTTATCATCTGTCCAGCCAATATAAATGTGATCACCTTCAAGCACGGCCGCCCCCAGATTTTGATTTGAGTTTGAGCTGGTGATGCTAATCGGATGCCGCCATTTTTCAGCGCCGGTCATGTGGTTCCGTGCGACTAATTCTGATTTATCCTCGGCCAACGGCTTTGTGAGGATAAATTCAGTGAGGTAGACAGTGTCTCCATCTATGATTGGACTGTTGGCACGAGTCGATAAATTTTCGGTGGGTAGAGGCAATTGCCACTGTTTGTTGCCCTGCAGATCAGTTGCTGCTAAAAAGTCAGTGTCATCTAGACTCTGTATGACACTACTCCACAAAAATTGCCCATTGGCAACCGCTGGCAGCAAGGTGATGCGTGTGATTTCGGCCGGGTTGTAACGAACATTAGTCGGAGTTTCATTAAAAGGCGGTTGAAGGTCTGTTTCAAAAATATTGTAGTTGCTACGTTGCGCATCGTAATGGGGGCGGGGCCAATCAGAAAAGTTTGCGGCCGCTGATGCGCTTGCTTGCATTGAGTTTAAATCAGTAGAGGCTTGTAGACTGGCTCTTGCACTGCTAGCGGTTGTCGTTAAAACAAAAATACAAATGAGCAGGCTGACAGTGATAAGAAACTGCTTTTGGTAAAAACAAAAAAGTTTAGAGATTGTCGACATTTTCTATTTTCCTATTTGGTCTTTTTCTAAATGATGTTTGTGATGGGTTAATCTTAGCCTTGTGAGATAAAAAAAGTCTGATGAGTTGTAGGAATTTTGATTAGCAAAATCATTTTGGAGCATTGTCGTTTATTCAGCGTTTATAGTTTGAAATTGACGATTTTCGATATACGACCTACGATTTGTTTCTTTTTTGGGTGATCTTAATTATGAAAGCGTATACAGAACTTACTCGGTTAGGGAAAATTCGACGACAGCGGAAGCTCGTCTACAAAGCTTTGGAAGCGTACGACCTAAATGTATCGGCCGTTCATTTTTTGGCCGACCATACCAACACCTTGTTTCGGGTTGAAACGGAGGAGGGTAAGCGATACGCTCTGCGGATTTACTCTGACGGTGAAACAACGATCAAAGAAAACCGTGCTGAGATGTTTTGGCTCAATGCGCTCATGCGTGACACCGATCTAAAAATTACGGAACCGGTTGCTCGCAAAGATGGGGAGCTGTTGTCAGTGATTAATTTGGACGGCCTGCCACCCGATCAGCGTTGTGCGCTGTTTCGCTGGATTCCCGGCCGACCGCTGGCAAACAAAGCATCTGACCTGTCGCCAGAAAACTATTTTCGGTATGGTCAGGCTCAGGCAAAGCTACACAACCATGCAGAGACGCTGAACCCGCTCCCGGCCGATATTACGCCGAAAAAATGGGACAAGGTTTTCTACTATCCTAATGAGCCGATTGTGTATAACCAGCCTGAATATAGCCATCTGTTTCCGGCCGAACGTGTGGTGATGCTCGATAAAGTTGTCGCCAAAGCGGACACGCTGTTGGGACGCTTGTTTGAAGATCAGGCAGGCCAAATTTTGATCCACGGGGATCTGCACTATTGGAACATCCATATCGACCAAGGGGAGCTGTATCTGATCGATTTTGAAGATGTGAACCTGGGTTATGACCTGCAGGATGTGGCGATTACGCTCTACTACATTCGGGATCGTGATGATTATCAATCGTTGAAAAAAGCGTTGCAGGATGGGTACAGCACCGTTCGGCCGTGGCCGATAGAAAATGATGAAGTTGTTGAGACATTGATTGCGGCCCGCAAAATGATGTTTACCAACTATGTGGCCCATCTACTGCCAGAGTCTGATGCAAGAGAAATGATTGATGGTTGGTGTGAGTGGCTTGCAAGCTACCTAGAGTCATACGATTAAACTGGACCTAGAATCAAAATAGGAGGGGATATGTCTAGAACGAGACTTAAAGCGGTATGCGTGGTTCGGCGTGGGAATGAACTTCTATTAATCGATACCCATGCGCCACATGATGAGAATTTTCGGGTGTGTGTGCCGGTTGGTGGAGGGATCAACTTTGGTGAACATTCAAAAGATGCGGCCGTGCGCGAAACACTTGAAGAAATCAGCGCTGTTGTGATCAATCTGAAATTGTTGATGGTCATCGAGAATATGTTCTCGTATGCTGGCACCGACTATCATGAAATCATTTTTGCCTATGAGGGAGACTTTGAGGATGAGTCGCTTTATCAAAAAGAGCAGATACAAGGGATAGAGAGTACGGGCCAGGAGTTTGTTTGCAGTTGGATCGATATCGATTTAATTAAGTCGGAAGAGATTGCCTTTTTTCCAACACAGTTGATAGAAGTTTTATAGCCTGACCTTTAGGAGGGATGATGTCTAAAATTAGACCAAAAGCGGTATGTTTGTTTCGTCATAAGGGAAAAGTTTTGCTGGTAGATGCGTTTGAACCGGAACGTCAGGAGCGATTTTTGATTCCGGTAGGGGGAGGTGTGGAGTTTGGTGAGCATTCAAAAGATGCGGCCGTGCGTGAGACGCTTGAAGAAATAAACGGCACGGCGATCAACCTAAATTTGTTGACTACCATCGAAAACATCTTTTTATTTGATGGGGAGGTGGGGCATGAAGTTGTTTTTGTGTATGAGGGTGATTTAGTTGAGCAAGCGCTATATGAGGCCGAAGTGATTCACGGAGATGAAAATGGGAATCCGTTAATTGCTAGATGGTATGCGATTGAATGGCTTAGAGAGGGGCACGTCCCGGTTTACCCAGAAGGGATTTTAGAGATGCTGTAAGTTGTGCCTTTGGTGCTCCTAATCGTTTTGAAGCAACCCCTGTTTCGTCGCAATTGACACGGCCGCTGCTCTTGAATCAACCCCCAACTTGTTGTAGATGCTGGTGAGATGGGCCTTCACTGTTCGTTCTGTGATGCCTAATTTAAACGCGACCTCTTTGTTGCGCTCCCCATCAGCCACCAAAATGAGCACTTCTTGCTCACGATCAGTGAGTGGGCTTTCGGCCGTTTTCGGTTCTGTTGGCATCGTTTGATGGGCGAGTACCCGTTGCAAAATTTCCGGCCGGAGCAAAGTCTCCCCTTTTGCGGCCGCATGGATCGTATCCAATAACGTTTCACGATCTGTATCTTTGAGCAAATAGCCCCGAGCTCCCGCCTGTAACCCTTTGAGCATCATCGCGTCTTCGTTGAAAGTCGTCAGAATGACGATTGCAATTTCAGGGTGATCACGGCGCAGATGTTGGATCGCGGTCAATCCATCCATTCCGGGCATTTGTAAATCCATCAAAATCACATCTGGCTTTAACTCAGGAACTTGACGCAAACAGTCAGCCCCATCAGTCGCTTCGCCAATCACTTCTAGTGAGTCAGTTGTTTCAAGGATGAGGCGCAACCCTTGGCGCACAATCAGGTGGTCATCGGTGATAAAAATACGAATGGGTGCCATAAGTTTAGTGGGTGGGTTGGTAAGTTTGTTGGTTGATGAGTGGTACTTGCAAGTTAATTCTAGTCCCTTGTTTACTATCTGATTCAATGTGCAGTTTCCCATCGATCAAGCGGGCACGCTCTCGAATACCGATTAGGCCGTAATGGCCGTTTCGCGTCGCGGTTTCTGGATCAAACCCTCGGCCGTTGTCTTTTATATTGAGCATGAGCTGGTTGCCATCGACCTGAAGATCGACTGAGACGTGGCTTGCCTGAGCGTGACGTGTCACATTCGATAAAGCTTCGCTCAAGATATGGAGTGCGTGGTCGCTGACATCATCGGGTAGCTGGCTGTTGACCTCGAGATTTAAATCACACCGGATGCCGGTAGCTTGGGTGAACCGCTCAACTTTACTGTGTACCGCTTCATCAAAATTATTGGGCAGGGTGCGTAAATCATCAATGGCGGCGCGTGAATCAGCCAGCGTGCTGCGGGCCTGAGCCAGAGCTTGGCTGACGATTTCGGCCGAACGGCTCACCCGGCCGTTGCCCAAATGAGCTTTAACCGCTTCCAGTTGAAGAATGAGTCCAGCGACTCCTTGAGCCAAGGTGTCATGCAAATCACGAGCCATCCGTTGCCGCTCTGTCGCCAAAGTGAGCGTTTCAACCTGATCTGCATAGTGTGCCAATTGCTGATTGGCTGATTCTAACGAGGTTGCCAACTCTTCGGCTCGCTTCCGTTCCTCAAGCTGTTTGTTGAACAATGTTATAAGGAGCAAGATAAATGTGACATTGGTAGACATCGATCGCATGAACCCTCTGGTCATTTCAGGCTCAAGCAGGATGATGTATGCCCCGATCAAATAGGTTAGGTAAAACAAGATCAACCCGGCCGATCTACGGGAATTTCCCCATACTCCCAATGCTTCAGCCATTAGTGAAATGATCGCCGACCCCAGAAAGTTGACGCCAAAGAATTGGCCTGGCCCATAGGGTAAAAAGAGGATGATCGTGATCAGAATTGTTTGGGCCACATGATAGAAGATAAGCCACGATGTCGTTTTGATTTCTAATAAGGTGAGCCAGTGTAATGCGATATGGGCGGCGAATAGCAAAGCGGCGGCCGATGCCCATAACCACTCTCCCTGTTGCCAGAACAAACGAATTCCACCATACCCGAAACCGCCTAAAAGCAGGGTCATGAATACCATAAATATGTGGGTGGGGTCCGCTATCGATTGTTTTATGAGGTGTGTTGCTTTGACCATGAAAAGGATGATACCCGAATCAAAGTTGGACGGTATTGTACGAACGGACAGTGTACCTTTGTCTTTTTATCCGGTCCGTTCGGCCGATGTGGTGTTTCTCTCAAATTAATACACTGGGTTCAAGATTTCAATTTAATTCAACGAACAGCCCCAAGGGGCCAAACTATTAGAGGAATATCATGAACATCGAACGAAAAAATTACCGATTTATCTGGTTGGCATTGGCAACAGCTTTATCTTTATTTGTAGGCGGCCGCTGGTCGATTCCCGTGGCGGCTTGGATAGCCCCTATCTTCTTTATACGGTTTTATCGTGACAGTGATAGAGGTGTCCGGGGTTACTTAGCGATTTGGCTAGGGTTATCGGCTGCGGCCGCCATTTCATGGCATCAAACAACTGCGCTTCGTGAAATGGGGCCATTTGCTGAACCACTGATGTTTACGGCGATCTCTCTACTAACCGCTGTCCCCTATGTGATTGATCGTATTTTCTATCGCCGCTGGGCACAGGATGGCAAACAACCATTTTGGCTAACACTTATTTATCCGATCAGCTTTACCGCTATCGACTACATTGCAACGGCCGGAAGTCCATTTGGTAGTTTTGGCGCCGCCGCTTATTCCCAAGCAGGTTTCACGGCGATCATGCAGCTGGCTGCTGTGGCCGGTTTATACGGTATCCCGTTTGTGATTGGCTGGTTCGCCAGTGTTGTAAATTATGCTTGGGAAGCTGAATTCTCATCTGTGGAGATTAAGCGCCGGGCAGTTGCATTTGCCGGTGTCATGCTCGCACTCTTCGCTTTTGGCTTCAGCCGTCCGGTAGTCGCTGATGCTCCAGTACAAACTGTGCCAGTGGGTGGCTTTTCCCTTCCAAGAGAACGAATGCTGTCGGTTTTTGGCACCATTGTTGATGGGAATGATAAAGCGGTTCGTGAAGCGGTTTCGGTCATCCATGATGAGCAGTTGGCGCAGATTCGGAAAATGGCACAAGACGGTGCAAAGATTGTGACGTTACAAGAAGGAGCGGGTATCGGTTACAAAGCGGAAGTTGACAAGATGTTGGCTGGAGCGGCCGAAATCGCCAAAGATGAAGGGATTTATATCGTATTGCCGACCGCTACACTGGATGAGGCTGGCGTAGAGCCGATGCACAATGTGGTTCACATTATCGACCCAACCGGAGCGATGGTGGCTGAACATTATAAATATGGTGGGACTCAGTTTGAAGGGTCAGTGGCCGGTAGTGGTGAATTGCAAGTGGTAGAGACCCCTTATGGGAAAATTAGCGCGATTATATGCTGGGACGCAGATTTTCCAGAAGTCGTTAAGCAAGCGGGTGAACAAGAGGTTGATCTGCTCTTTATTCCATCGAACGATTGGTACGAAATTCGTGATCTGCATTCAGGGATGGCGACCTTCCGAGCCGTGGAAAACGGCATGCCGATCTTCCGTCAAACAGGTGGTGGGGTGTCCCTCGTAACTGACGCTTACGGCCGGACGGTTGAACGCATCGATATGTTTGAAACAGAACAAACGGGTGATTGGGCGGCTGAGCAGATCGTAGATGTGCAGATCGGTTCAGTAAATACGCTCTATCCATCGGTGGGTGGCAACTTTGGGCTAGCGATGCTGGTGATCATGATCGGACTGTTGATCTTGGCATGGACGGCTCGTAGAAAGGCACAAGCGTAATAGGTTGAATTAACGATGTTCATGGCCGGATGGTGTTTGTCAAAAGACACACCATCCGGCCGTTTTTGCTATCAACCATCTGGTTGACTCGATTTTCAACCTCGAACCACAATAAAGTAGCCACTCTACCGATTCTCGATTTCCCTTTCAAAAGTAAGATTCTTTCACTCACTCATTTACTTATGAGCTGAAGAAACAGTCACAACATTTAAGGAGAAATCACATTATGAACTTAATCAAAAGAACCCCGAAATTTGTAAAAATAACCGCTTCAATCATCGTTGTTTTATTGGCAATTGTTGCCATTACCTTCCGTATCGGCTCACCCGCTACGCCGGTTGATACAAACAATCCGGTTGGGCTTCTTGATAAAACAGTTCAAGACACAAGCCGGAATCGTGAATTAAACTTCTACGCTTGGTATCCGACAGATGCAACGGAAAATGTGACGATGCATATGGACAATGCGGTATTTCAAGGGTTTTCAGCGATTCTTGATGCTCCGATTAAAGGTGCTGAAGATGGGAAATATCCTTTGATTGTGATGTCGCACGGCAGCGGTGGTAATCGGGGTAATCAAGGGTGGCTCGCACCTGAATTGGCACGCCAAGGGGCGATTGTTGTCGCCGCCAATCATCCAGGCAGTACGTCGATGGATTCGGCCGCATCTACCAATATCCTAGTGTGGAACCGGCCGCAGGACATTACCTTCCTCATCGATTCAGTCTTGGCCGACCCGCAGCTGGCACCAATGATCGATACTGATCGCATCGCAGTAATTGGACATTCGCTGGGTGGATACACCGCATTTGCCATCGGTGGTGGTGAACTGAGTATCGATCAATTTATCGCCTATTGTGATGAGTTCCCGGCTAATCCAGACTGCTCGTTTTATCGCAAAGGCGAGGTTGATCTCACCCAGGTTGATCGGTCAAAGTTCGAACAAAGCTATCGAGACGAGCGCGTTTCGGCCGTGGTTGTAATTGACCCTGCTTACGCCAAATCGTTTAAATCAGAAAGCTTGGGAGATAGAGCCGCAACCTTATTAATCGCACCACCATTTGATGGCAGCGTGATGGGGAATTTGCAGGTTGATTATTTGGCAGACCAAATCGACTCTGGCGAAAACTATGTTTTGATCGATGACAGCTTCCACTTTACTTTTTTGCCAGAGTGTAAACCGATTGGATTCTATCTTTTGAAAATGGTCGAGGAAGACGGCGAAGTGCTCTGCTGGCCAGAGGACAATCGAAGTCGCGCTGAATTGCATGCAGAAACGACCAATGTGATTGTGACCTTCTTGGAATCACAGGCGATCTTTTCATCCTAGTAGGAGTCAATTCTGAAAAGCGGTTTGTGACTGGAGCGCTTTTTGAGAACTGGCTAAAGGCATTTTAAAATGCCCCTATAACTGGACCCTATGAATAGAAAGCCGCAAACCGGCCGAATGGAAATTTCCATTCGGCCGGTTTTGTTTTTAATAAGAATCAGTTGAGGGGAGCCGCTGAGCCTCGAACTTTAATAGGACCTTGGTCTATAATCGGTCGCTAAACCCTCATTCAAAAAATCCTTGTCGCACCATCCTGATCTATATGTTTCAAAAACTTTGCCAAATTGGCCTTATTTTGTCTGCTTTACTGATTGTTAGTAGCTGCAATCCAGATGCAGATGAAGCCACCGAAAATCCAAACGATAATTCAGCTGCAGAGCTGGCCGCTTTGCCAACCTCTATTGCTGAACCGACCCTCCCGCCACCGGCAATGACGGTCATTGAGCCACCAACCGAAACACCAACGATTACCCCCACGCCGACAATCACTCCGATCCCGAGTGCAACACCGTTGCCGTCGCTGACACCGAC
>JBGCDP010000365.1:0-16362 GCA_045105475.1 Anaerolineae bacterium | reverse complement strand
CGGCGAGCAATCACCATCTTTTCTTCATCTGAAAACACGACTTCGCCCACTTCAGGATGTAAAACTTCATTACTGCCTAACTCAGTATAGTTTTCAGTCCCATCAGAGTAATGCACGGTGACAGTGCCAGACACCTGGCTGCTATCAAAAATAGCCACCGGCAGGCCGTAGCGAATGCTGACCAAATTGCCAATGTCAACTAAGGTGTTAATGACTGGAACATCACCTTTTTTTGTTAGGCGTCGGAGTAAAGCTTCGGCCGCCGTGCGGTATTTGGTCGGTGAAACCCCAAATGCGCTAATCGCTCTACGCCATGCGTGTAACGATGGCAGCTCACTTAACGGTGTATCGCCGATGCGGGTTTTGACCGTTTCTTGCTCTGCGAGGTAAAGCTCACGAAGGGGGGCCGATGTAGGGAGATTTGACATCCCCGTTGCTAAAATGACGCCGCCCACAACTTGAGGATAGTTTTCGGTAATTTTTGGACTGTATTTAAAATGGGACATTTTTATTTAAGTTGATTATGAGTCTGTCAATACTAACTCTGCTGCTAGAATGACAAAGATAATTGAAAACGATCTTTGAAGTCGTTTAAGTCTATTTGGTGATTGAGTAAAAAATTGACTGATATTGCTTGCTAAAATTCCATATGCAACAAAAACAATAAATGTCATTGCCATAAATACGATTCCCAAGAAGAGCATTTCTCGAGTGGGGGAGCTTGCTGCGGGTGAAATGAAAAGCGGAAGAAATGCAAAGAAGAAAACTGTCAATTTCGGATTAAGAATATTGATCAAGAAGCCTTTCAATGTGATTTTTGAATATCGAGTGGATTTCATTTCCCTATCGAATTCCAATGTTCTAGTTTCGTTCCACATCAGCCATGCTAGATATAGTAAGTAAACTGCACCGATTAACTTTATTATTTGGAACAGTTGTGCACTCATATGAAGGATGGCAGATAGACCTAAAACGGTGGCAGCCATGTGTGGAACGATGCCCATTGTGCAACCTACTGCTGCGAAAATGCTGCTTCGCCAACTTAGTGAGATTCCGATTGAGATCGTATAGATTACTCCGGTGCCCGGAATCAATATGACAATAAGAGATGTAACTAGAAATTCTAGAGCTATCAAT
Source organism: Anaerolineae bacterium (assembly GCA_045105475.1). GTDB lineage: Bacteria > Chloroflexota > Anaerolineae > Promineifilales > Promineifilaceae > WTJY01. The sequence goes on along the minus strand of JBGCDP010000365.1, from coordinate 15,225 downwards.
GTTTCTCCAAATTTTATATGTGAAGCTAAATTGCTTAAGCACAGTATAAAAAATGGAGAATTCGAAACCTTGTAAAATATTACCCTGTTGCTTGCTGATATCGGCCGGGTGTAACTCCCAAGAAGCGTTTGAAGTAGCGGTTTAAATGACTCGGGTCGAAGAATCCGGTTTTAGCTGAAGTTTCGGTGGCTGACATGCCTTGTTTTAGAAGAGTTTTCGCTCGATTTAACCTGACTTGAACCAAATAAGCATAAGGGGAGACTCCTTCATGATGGCGAAATGTTCGAATGAGATAACTTTTGCTTAAGTGAGCTACGTTGGCTAAATCTTCAAGCTTCAAATCGGCCGCATAATAATCTTCGATATAAGCTTTTGTGCGTTCAATCGGTGTCCGTTCGTTAGACGATGATGACGATGTTGATGGAGCTTCTAGTTTTAGATCGCTAAAATGAATCAATATCAGCTCTAATAACTCATGCAGCTGAATTTCTAGCGCCAGAGCTGAACTGTTTTGCTCAGAGTTTTGATGAAGTTGCCTCACCGCCTGAACGATTTCAGCTTGGCGAATCGACGTATGGTTGATAAATGGCAAGACGATTGAGCGATGCCCAAGTTCGGCCGCGACTTCACAGATCAATGAAGTTTGGAGATACATCATTCTAAATCGCCATGGGTTGTCATCACCCGGATGGCCAGTATGAACTTCTCCTGGCTGACAGGTAACCACATTGTTTGGTGTTACTTCAAAGCGTTCTCGACGATAGTTGAAGGCATGTATCCCATTTTCAACCACTCCAATGGCATAGTCTTCATGAAAATGGGGGCCATAGGAGAAATCAGTATATTGGGCTTTAAAAAAATCGAGAGTGGGTAAATGGGGCAAACGCCAAAGTTTCGTCTGGTTCATTAGAATTTGGAGTTTACCTCAATAGAATTGGGTCTATTCAGAATACATTGAATCGATTGCGCCACTGTATGTTTCTTCAACCGTCTTGCGTTTAATTTTCATCGATGGGGTTAATAGCCCATTCTCAACCGAAAATTCTTCAGGGATAACGGTGTGGTATTTGATTGTTTCAAAGCGTGCAAGTTCCCCATTAACTTTAGCGACAAAGTTTTTGATTTCATCTTGGAGCTGGGGATCTTCGGCTATCGCTTCCGGTGCCAAATTGGCTTTTCCATTGGCTTCTGCCCATGCTGCCAATCCTTCTGAGTCAAGCGCAAGTAGGGCGGTTAGATATTTCTTCTTGTCTCCATGCACCACAACTTGCCCGATGAGTGGGTGCTGATTGAGCTTTTGCTCGATAGGTGCTGGAGCGATGTTTTTGCCAGCGGCCGTGATGATGATAAATTTTTTGCGGTCTGTGATTTTCAGATAGCCATCAGCATCGATTTCGCCGATATCACCTGATTTGAACCAGCCATCATCAGTAAAGGCTTCTTTAGTGGCTTCTTCATTCTTGTAATATTCCTTAAACACGCCCGGCCCTTTGAGCAAAATTTCACCATCGTCAGCGATTTTGATTTGGCTTCCAGGCAGTGGTGGGCCGACGGTACCCAATTTTGTATTGCCAGGTAGATTTAACGTGATGGGGCTGCTTGTTTCTGTGAGCCCATATCCTTCATAGATGGGCAGGCCGATAGCGTGAAAGAATTCAAGAAGTTCTACGCTAATTGGTGCCGCACCTGATGTCATCATTCTTGCATTCTCACCAAAGATAGCTCCCCGAAGCTTTTTGAAGACAAGGCGTTCAAAAAAGAAAGTTTTGACCTTGAGTCCAAGTGGTACCGGTTTGCCCGCCAGCTCTAATCTGGCTCTTTCGATTCCAGCTGAAATCGCATTGTTAAATGTCTTTTGGCGGCTTTCAGACGCGGCCGATACGCCTGCCATAATCCGTGAATGGACTTTCTCATAGACACGCGGAACGCCTGAAACTGACGAAGGTTGAGCAGCCTGGCAAGTCGCAACGAGTTCAGTGATTGCAGGCGCAAAATAACCGACGATACCAGCTTTAGAACCGTAATATGTGTTTACCCGTTGCAGAATATGGGACATGGGTAGATAAACAACTCCCTTATCTCCACGGCCAAGAGGGACAATATCATCAAGCGTATTGGCAACTGAATGCAGATTGCTGTGACTGAGTGCCACACCTTTTGGTAAGCCAGTGGTGCCACTGGTATAGACCAAACCAGCTAAGTCATCCGGTGTAACTGAGTTGCGCCCTTCTTTTAGAAGAGACGGGTTGTCCGCTAATGTCTTTGCTCCGTTTTCGAGCAGTTGGTCATAACTGATCCAGTCTCCTGGAGCCATCCCGTCGCTATTCAGCATCACAATGTGCTGTAGATCGGTTAATTTGTTTAGATATGGCTCTATCATTTCCCAATGCGATTTATCTTCTAAAATAGCGACACTAGAGCCAGAATGTTCCAAAATGTAGATAGTGTGCTCTTCTTTGGTTGTTGGGTAAATGGCAACGACAACGTGGCCCATCTGCATCGCCCCGTTATCAACGACTTGCCATTCATAGCGGGTGTTAGCCATGATGGCGATGCGATCCCCTTTTTTGAGGCCAAGGGCATGCAAGCCTGCTCCTGCTTTTTCAGTAAGGGTTAAGGCTTCACCGTTTGTGACCTTTACAAAATCACCCTTACTATCAGGGTAGTAGTAAGAATCAGCATTTGGGTTACTGCTCATCGATTCGTGTAGCATCTGGGCAATTGTATTTGTTGAACTCATTTCTTTCTCCTGATTTTTTTACTCTTTGTGCTTTTTAATAAAAGCACCAATTTCAGCGATAGCTTGCTCGCTTTCTGGAATGTTTCGGCCGATAAACGCATGCCAAACGTGCCACATTCCCCGATAAACCTTAAGTTTTACTTGGACTCCGGCCGCCTGTGCCTTTTCAGCCAGACGTGTTGAATCATCTAACAGGATTTCATGTGTCCCCACGTGGATAAGCAGCGGAGGTATATTTTTGTATTCACCATAAAGGGGTGAGACCAATGGGTTGAGCGGGGAATCATCTGCGTAGTATCGCTTTGCCCCTCTGTCTGCTCCGGCCGGATCAAGCCAAGGGTCTTGTTTGGCTCTGGTTTTCATTGAATCACCCGTACTGGCGAGATCGGTCCACGGGGAAATAACAAAGGTCGCTTTTGGTAGCGGCCGCGCATCGTCACGTAGTGAAAGCAAGAGCGCCAGTGCTAGCCCGCCTCCAGCTGAATCGCCTCCGACAAAGATATCATCGGGCCGATGCCCTTCATCTAGTAATCCTTCATAGACCGCCCGTGCATCTTCAAGCGCGGCCGGGAAAGGGTTTTCAGGCGCGAGTCTATATTCAGGTAAAAGCGTTTTGATTGCGGCTGTTTGTGCAATGTGAGTGACAAATCCACGGTGCGATTTGCATGAACCTGTTCGATAACCGCCACCATGCAAGTAGAGCAATACGCCATGATTCGCTTCCGAATTAGGTGCTGATTTTGGGGTATACCACTCAGCATAAAGCGATTGATTGGCGCCTTGTACTTGGGCCGGCAAAATTTCAACATCTTTTGCGGTGTCAACCATGCTTCCAGCAGCATCGAGCGAATCTCGCGCTTGCTGGTCAGTAGGTGCTGGGCCACCTGACTGCTGCCAGTTGCGTAGTTTAAATAAGTTTCTGTAAATGATCGCCTTAAAAGATGCCATAGATGTGTTTCCGTAATTAGACACGTGATTATCTTTTTGTCGGTCACCAACCGATGGCTATAATCATCCCTGAACTATAGAAGTTCGTCAAAGCTGATAATTGAACTAAAAACCAAGCGATAACTGGAGAAACCCATCAATGAACAACAAAGAAGCCGAATTAAAAAAACATTATCGAACCTGTAATTTGTGTGAAGCAATGTGCGGGATTGAAATCAGTTATCAAGACAAGAAGGTTATCTCGATTCGGGGCGATTTTGATGATCCATTTAGCCAAGGTCATATTTGCCCGAAGGCAACCGCACTAGTAGATGTTTTTGAAGATCCTGATCGCTTAAAGCGGCCGGTTAAAAAGACGGCTGATGGCTGGGTTGAGATTAGCTGGGATGATGCTTTTGACGAAGTTGCGAACCGTATCAAATCAACTCAGGCAACGCATGGAAAAGATGCAGTTGGGATGTATTTGGGCAACCCAAACGTGCATAATTTAGGGAGTATGTTGGTTGGCCCTACATTAAATAGGGCGGTGCAAACACGAAGCATTTTTTCCGCGACTTCAGTTGATCAGCTACCCGCTCATGTGGCCGCACGTCATATGTTTGGTCATTATTTCCGCATTCCAGTCCCTGACGTTGATCGAACCGATTTCTTTTTAGTGATGGGGGCTAATCCGTTGGCTTCAAATGGTAGCTTGATGACGGCTGGGGGCATACGCCGCCGCATGAAAGCGATTCAAAAGCGCGGTGGGAAGATTGTAGTCATTGATCCACGTAAAACAGAGACTGCAGAAATGGCTGACCAGCATCACTTTATCCGGCCAGGAACGGATGTGTTGTTATTGTTAGCAATTATCAAAACGATACTAGATGAGGGTCTGACCACGATGGGGATCTTGGTGAATCAGGTCAAAGGTCTGGAGCAGTTAGATGGATTGGTTGAAGCATGGTCGGCCGAGCGCGTCGCTCCGCTAATTGGAATCGAAGCCGATGCGATTCAACAGTTGGCACGGGAGTTTGCAAATGCGCCTACGGCTGTTGCTTACGGCCGAATGGGTCTTTCTGTCCAAGAGTTTGGCGGTTTGTGCCAATGGCTTATCAACGTGATTAACATTATTACCGGCAATTTGGACTGGGCGGGTGGCGCCATGTTCCCGAACCCTGCTGTCGAAGTTCACCAACCATACCGAAAAGGAAAATACGGCCGTTTTAAATCAAGAGTACGTGGGTTAAAAGAATCTTTTGGCGAGTTGCCCGTTGCGACGATGGCTGAAGAGATGCTTGAACCGGGGGAAGGGCAAATTCGAACGATGGTTACGGTGGCTGGTAACCCTGTCTTGTCAACGCCCAATGGCAAAAAGCTCGACAAGGCTTTTGCAGGCTTAGACTTTTATGTCGCTATTGACATCTATATTAATGAAACGACTCGCCATGCCGATATTATTTTGCCCCCAACTACAGGCTTAGAAACTGAACATTATGACGTTGTGTTTCATGGGCTGGCGGTGCGCAATTCGACTAAATATTCTGAAGCATTGTTCCCGCCTAGTAAATCTGAGGATCGTCGCCATGATTGGGAAATTTACCGAGAGTTGGCCAAGCGCTTGGCTCCAGCTGAGAAACCGTACGATGAAAATGCTCCGCTGAACAAGATGGTACCGACTGAAATGATTGATTTCTCTTTGCATATTGGCCCCTATAAATCTAAACAGCTCTCGGTTGAAAAGCTAAAGCAAAATCCACATGGTATTGACCTTGGCCCGCTTGAAACGAGCGGACCGGCTGCTATTCAAACTGATAGCGGATATATTGAGCTAGCACCTAAGTTTATTACGGCCGATCTTGCGCGGGTGGAATCGGTTTTTTCTGCTGGAAAAAATAGCTCTGGCCAGCTAACGTTGATTGGCCGACGAGACTTGCGATCCAACAATTCTTGGATGCACAATAGCCACCGTTTGGTTAAGGGGAAAAATCGGTGTGTAGCACTGATTAATACGGTTGATGCAGCAGCTGCGGGCATTGAGACAGGTACTGTGATTCAAGTGAGTTCTGCTGTGGGGGCAATTAAACTACCGGCAGAGGTTAGTGATGCTGTTATGCCTGGCGTGGTCTGTATTCCACATGGTTGGGGCCATGATTTAGAGGGGGTTGAGCTCTCCGTCGCGAAAGCGGCCGCCGGGGTAAGCTTCAACGATTTAACTAGCGACTATCAGCTTGATGAGCTAACTGGAAATGCTGTTTTAAATGGATTTTCAGTAGAGATTAGTGTGTAGCCTTGAGGCCTATTAAAGGTTGCTCATTAATACATTTTCGATATACTCCTGATATATCAGACAATTGTTAATATTAAATTGGAAAAATGGCAATTGTGCACACTATTTGACTTCTTTGTTTGGTGAGTAGGCACAAAGAAAATCTGAAAAATCGGGCTAGAATGGCGTTAAGATTAGGAATAAGACGTTAATTTGTCGGCATCCTTGACCCATGTTATCATTTTTGGCCACCATTGTTGCAAATCTCTAAAAAAATTAAGCAGAATTTTTGCTGCTTAATGCTGAGTTAAATCGAGGAAAGGGGAAGAATCTTGGATAGTACAAATCTATCTTTTTACAGGCGCGCCTATACAATCTCAAACCTACTTCACGGTTTAGCCCATTCATTTTTAGACCCCCTTTTAACATTAATTAGATCGCTTAAAGTTAAATAGTATTTGCAAATTACTTTGTTTTAACCAGCCTTCAAGGGCTGTTATTTTATTTTCGGTTACTGTTCGCTCAATAATCGGAGGAGATTATTCATGACAAAAGAAGATAAACAGATAAAAGAGCAGATGTACGAAGTGCATCCGCGAATTCCAGATGCATTTAATGCGCTGAAAGAAGGACGTATTTCACGTCGCGAATTCATTCGCTTTGCGACCCTTTTGGGTATGTCAGCTGCATTGGCAACTGCTTGTTCCACCCCTGCTGCACCAGTTGTAGAAGAGGCTGCTGAGGTTGTTGCGGAAGTGGCGGAAGAAGCTGAAGAAATGGTTGAGGAAGTAGTCGAAGAAGCTGAAGAAATGATGGGTGGCATCCAACGTGGTGGTACGCTGACAATTGGGGCAGAGCTTCAATTAATCGACCATCCAGCTCGCCTTTCTTGGGTAGAGGGTGCAAATGTTGTTCGCCAGGTTGCTGAATATTTGACCCTTACCGATCCTGACAATGTGACAACACCTTTCCTTCTTGAAAGTTGGGAAGCAAATGCAGATGTTTCTGAATGGACGCTTAATCTTCGTGAAGGGATTAAATTCAACAACGGCGATGAGTTAACCGCTGATGATGTTATGTTCAACTTTAGCCAATGGCTTGACGAAGAAGTTGGTTCGTCAATGCTTGGGCAGCTTTCATACCTTGACGGGATGAATAGTGTTGAAAAAGTTGATGATTACACAATCAAATTGACATTGACTTCACCTAACATCGGTGTACCAGAGCATCTATTCCATTACCCTGCAGCGATCATGCATCGTTCGTTTGAAGGCGACTTTATCGCTCAACCAATCGGAACTGGTCCATTTACGTTGACAGAGTTCTCTGATGGTGAGCGTGCGGTTTTAACCCGTCGCGAAGATTACTGGCAGATGGGTGAAGATGGCGAGTCATTGCCATACCTTGATGAAGTTGTGTATGTCTCTATTGACAAAGACGCTTCAGTTGCTGGTCTCCAATCTGGTCAGGTTGATACCTTCCATAACCCACGCCCAGCTGACTGGTTGGCGCTTAAAGATAATTCTGACATGGTTGTAAAACCAGTTTCAACCGCTCAGACTTTGATTTTACGTATGCGTGTAGACCAAGGCGCACCTTGGGACGATGTTCGCGTTCGTAACGCATTGAAGAAAATCCAAAACCGCGAAAAAATCTTGTCTTTGGCATGGTTTGGTGAAGGTGACTTGGGTGTGGATGCACATGTTTCTCCAGTTCATCCAGCTTATGACCCACGTGAAATTCCAGCTTACGATCCAGAAGGTGCAAAAGCACTTCTTGAAGAATGGGCAGCCGACACAGGTGGCGCATTGCCAATTCGGGCAACCATCGTTACGAAAAATGACGAAGGTGAGAAGGAATATGCTGAGTCACTTAAAGAAGACGCAGCCGATACCGGTTTCGAATTTGATCTAGATATCACTGAAGCGAGTGGTTACTGGGACCGTTGGGCTGAAGTACCTTTGGGTATTACCGCTTGGACACATCGTCCACTTGATACGCAGGTTATTCCTTTGGCATACATCGCTGATGCTGACGGCGTTCCAGTTCCTTGGAACGAAACCCGTTGGGTTGATGATGAGTTTATGGCTGTTTTAAAAGAAGCAGAAGCAACTCTAGATGTAACTGCCCGCCGCGAGAAAATTGGACAGCTAATGGATATCTTCCAAGAGCGTGGCCCAATTGGTGTGTCGTTCTTCAAGAGCATTTGGCGCATTCACACTACCCGTGTGCATGACTTGCCAGGACATCCAACTAGCTATGACCTGTTAAGTGAAGTTTGGGTATCTGCTGCATAATAGATTAGTTCGGTGTATGGTTTCTTAAACCGAACCGACGTGTGGGAGCATGGAATTATCTGTCCATGCTCCCACATTTGTTATAAACAGAAATTGGTTTTAATTTTGAAAACCAATGTATTTTAAAATATTTAATATCGTTTGGAGCAGGTCATGGCCAGATTTTTGATGCGTAGTGTGATTTCTACACTCGTTACAATGTTTATTGTTTCGGTTGTGCTATTTACCTTATTAGAGGTAAGTGGGCGAGATGTAACAATTCAGATCCTTGGAGTGTTTTCAACTCCTGAACAGAGAGAATCCCTTAGAAAACAGCTTGGTCTTGACCAACCTGCGTACATTCGTTATACCGACTGGCTTCTTGGCAATGATTGGCGACTTTCCGATGAAGTTGGCAATTTAGAGACCGTCTTCAATGAAGAAAGCGACGAAACAGAATGGTTTGTTCTACTCGATGACGGCCGGTATGTGCGTCACGAAGTTTGCAACCGAGCTGAAGATTTAGAATCAGGATTCTGTTCTGAGGGTGAACTGCTGTATCTTGTTCGTCAAGAAGATGCATCTTTTGTTAGGGAAAATGCAGGTGACCTTTGGATTGACGATCCGGCCACTGGAGAAAGTATCTTTTGGGGAGTTGATCTGAATGACCGTGCTTCAAAATGGGTTGAGGGTGGTGGAGACAAAGCCTTCGTTTCAACTCAAACCGGTGTTCAGGAGATTAGTGGCTCTGCGGTTAAATGGATCCCTTTGCGTAAAGGCTTATTGCGGGGAGATGCAGGTGTATCACTCAAAACAACTCGGCCTGTATCTAAAACTCTTCCTCTTCGAATTAGGAACACAGCGGTGCTTGCAGGCCTTGCATTTATAATCGTGATGCCGTTGGCATTGCTTTTAGGCATTTTAACTGGGATTAATGAAGGTAAATTCTTTGATCGATTTATTTCGATTACAAGTTTGGCCTTAACTGCAACACCAGAATTTGTTACGGGGGTTTTGCTTATTCTCATTGTCGGAATTTATTGGTCGAATAATTGGCTCCCAGGGCTAATTGACGCTGGTTGGCTTCCTGCCGCATGGCTTGACGCCTTAAAAGTACCGACAACAACGCTTGCCGATAGCCCAAATGCAATTTTTGAAAAACCTAAAGAGCTGATTTTGCCTGTTCTCACCTTAACGGCTGTAGAGCTGGGATATATCATCCGCATGACTCGAGCCAGTATGGTTGAAGTAATGGCAGCTCCATACATTCGAACTGCAATCATTAAGGGGATGCCTTTCCGCCGGGTTGTTGTTCGACATGCAGTTCGTAACGCATTACTTGCTCCAATTACGATTATCATGCTCCACATCAACTATTTGATTGGTGGCATTGTCGTGGTTGAGGTGATTTTTGGCTTCCAAGGTTTGGGCAAATTCATTTACGACCATTCAATTTTTGGCGATCCAAATGCGGTTGAAGCGGCCGCAATGGTTACTGTTTTAATTGCGGTTGCAACCCGTTTGTTGGGTGACCTTGCTTATACATTTTTAAACCCCAGAATTCGCTACGGATAGAGGAAAAATTTAATGGCAACTATACAACCAGAAGCTACTGTTAGTCGTGCACCCTCTCGCCTAGCAAAAATTTGGAAAAGCATTTCAATTATTTTCGACTCTCCGGTCGGAATGTTTGGCTTGGCAATCGTCCTTTTTTGGTTCGGTTTGGCGATTATTTCGCTTTTTTGGACTCCGCATGACCCCAATGAGCAGTTTTTTAGAGATGCTCAGCGATCAGCATATATTTTCACCTATCTTCCTTGGGTTGATTTAGAAGATTATGATGACCGCACTCGACCAAGCCCAGAGTTTTTACTTGGGACAGACAAAACCGGCCGTGATGTGCTGTCTCGCCTGATGGCTGGGGGACAGGTTATTTTGCTAAAAACCCGTATCCCGCTGCCACGCGAAGATGTAACCCAGCAGCGATCGGCGGGGGCTTTGGGTCGGTTTCTGGCGATATTTTCGCCTGATGATTGGGATGAATTTATCATACCCGGAGGTGTGGCCATATGGGGGGTGTTCGGCTCCTTATTGGTGGGCACAAGTTTTGGGCTTTTAGCCGGTTATAAGGGGGGCTGGACAGAGCAAATCGTGATGCAAATCATGGATGCGTTGGTAGCTTTCCCTCGAATTGTTCTTTATATCGTGGTGATTGCAGCCTTAGGGCAGGGTGACTTAGTCATTATTATTGCGATTACAGTTACCGGGGCACCGGGAATCGCTCGTTTGGCCCGTTCTTTGGCGCTTGATATTAAGACTAGAGACTATATTCGAGCGGCCGAAACACGGGGCGAGAGTGTGCCTTACATCATGTTCCGCGAAATTTTGCCTAATGCACGTGGCCCACTTCTAGTGGATGCGATGCTACGTGTTGGGTATGCGATTTTCACCATTGGTACATTGGGCTTTTTAGGCTTAGGCCTTCAACCGCCTGAGCCCGACTGGGGTAGTATGGTGAATGATGGGCGTGAGCTTATCTTTTCAACGCCAAACTTGGTCATCTGGCCAGCCTTGGCGATTTCAACATTGGTTATCGGTTTGAACCTTTTTGCTGACGGATTGCGGGAAGAGCTGAGTAGATATCAGAAGTAAGAAAAAAATTATGGCTGAAGGAAAAAACAAAAAAGGAAAACCGGTTCTAGAAGTTAAAGACCTTGCGGTTGCTTATAAGATTCGCGGTGGCGAGATTGAAGCGGTACAAAACGTTTCGTTTGATCTCCATCGTGGCGAATCGATTGGTATCGTAGGTGAGTCGGGCTGCGGGAAAAGTACCGTAGCTTGGGCGATTCTTAACTTTCTAGGTGAAAACGGGTATGTCAAACGCGGATCAGTTCTTTTTCAAGGGGAAGAATTGGTTGGCAAAGAAGGCGAAGAGCTACGCAAATTGCGTGGTAATTCAATCGCTATGGTCTATCAGGACCCGATGCAGGCACTTAATCCATCTTTGACATTGGGGTCACAGATGAAAGAGGTTTTGACCGTTCATCGTGGAATGTCTGATGAAGAGGCAACAGAGCGCTGTATACAGATGTTGGATCGGGTATATATGCCTGACCCTGCAAATGTTTTAACCCGATATCCGCATCAGATTTCTGGTGGGCAGCAGCAGCGTGTGGTGATTGCTATGGCTCTGCTGACAAATCCGGCTTTGCTTGTAATGGATGAGCCTACAACCGCCTTGGACGTGACGGTTGAAGCGGCCGTGCTTGACCTGATCGCTGAACTTCGGCGAGAATTTGATACGGCGATTATGTACATTAGCCATAACCTTGGGGTTGTGGCTCGCGTTTGTAACTTCGTTAATGTGATGTACGCAGGTGAGATGGTTGAGCGTGCACCGGTCAACGATATTTTTGCTAATCCACAGCATCCTTATACGCAAGGGCTTATCCGCTGTGTACCGAAATTGGGTGCGGACAAAGCGAGTGCTCAGCTATATCCGATTCGTGGCCGTGTTCCTCCGCCTAACGATCGGCCGACCGGCTGTGTTTACGGGCCACGTTGCGATTATGTACAAGATCTATGCATTAACGAACGGCCAGAAGTTCGTCTGTTGCCAAATGGCAATGCGGTTCGGTGTCATTTTGCCGAAGAAATCGATCCATCTGCATGGGTTCCATCAGAAGATATTAAGGTCAAACCTGCAACTGAAGATGTAACTAAAAACGAGCCGATCATCACAATTAAAGGGTTGAAAAAATACTATGACGTTCCCGGGAACTCGCTTAAAGCGGTTTTTGGTCTTGAGCCACCTCGGCAAGTAAAAGCGGTAGAAGACGCTTCATTTGTAGTCCCTCGTGGCAGTACATTGGGTATTGTGGGTGAGTCTGGCTGTGGTAAGAGTACGCTGATTAAGACTTTGATCGGTCTAGAAGAATCGACTGACGGTGAAGCGGAATTTTTGGGATATGACATCACAACTGATTTGGCTGAGCGTGATAATGCGCTTATTCAAGAGCTTCAGATGGTATTTCAGAATCCGGACTCAACGATGAACCCATCCTATACAGTTGGGCAACAGATCGGCCGACCGATGATTCGTTTTAATACGGTTCCAAAAGAAGAAGTACGTGGTGAAGTGGTTAAATTACTTAATGCGATGCGCTTGGGTGAGAATTACCTTGATCGCTTGCCTCGTCAGCTTTCTGGTGGCGAAAAGCAGCGTGTTGGTATTGCACGTGCTTTGGCCAGCCGGCCGGATCTGGTTTTATGCGACGAGCCTGTATCGGCTTTAGACGTATCGGTGCAAGCTGCAATTCTCAACTTATTGATCGACATCCAGCGAGAAATCGGCACCACAATGATTTTCATTGCACATGACTTGAGCGTTGTGCGTTTCTTCTCCGACTATATCGCCGTGATGTACTTGGGGCAGATTATGGAGATTGGACCGGCGGAAGCGATCTACCGGCCGCCGTATCATCCATATTCAGAAGCGCTACTTTCAGCCGTGCCGATTCCTGACCCGACCGTAACACAGAAACGGATTCGCTTAGAAGGTTCTGTTCCAAGTGCTTTGAATCCGCCTAGCGGCTGTCGCTTTCACACACGCTGCCCACGTCGAGCTTTGATGCCAGATGGTGGTAAAGTCTGTGAAACAGAGATTCCCCCATGGCGTGAATTTGATAATGGCCATCGCGTTTTCTGTCACTTGCCAAAAGAGACGCTTGAAAGCTTTGATCCGGTCATAACTGCTGTAAAAAATCCAGAGCCGGTTGCGGCTGATTAGACCAATCGAGCGGTTTTAAACGATTAGTCAATAAAAAGCCCTGGAAATTTGTTTCAGGGCTTTTTATTTATCAGATAATTTGGAACCCTTTTGTATGTTTGGCGTATAATTAATGTCAATGTTGACAATTTTGAGCCTTTTATCTAATTGACAACATTGAGCGAGCTTTTGTATAACATACTTGTCATCTTGAGAAAGTACTTATCTATTAAAATCATTTTCATGATGGATACGACACGATCCAATAGTTTTTACTGGAAAAATTATTATTCTGGATCGCTTCAAGCATAATTTTTAACTATTAATTGATCACAGAGGTACTAAACATGGAAGGTCTTGAACTTGCACCCCCCGAAACACTAAAAGCCCCGGAACCGGTTAAACCGATTAAAACGGAACAAGCTGATGGTTTGATGAAACTTGATGGCAAAACGATGCAAAACCTTGATGCACGTGCTGATCAATTTGTAGAAGAAGTCATGAAAGCCAAGGTAAATAGCGATCCATTTATGGATAAGGTTAACGCTATTCACAGTTTGGGCTCAGATCAAATTAAAGATTCGGCTAATGTGTCGAATCGTCTCCTCAACCGGCCGACCAATGCGATGAATAACGGAATCTATGATGAGTCGTCGCAGATTTCAAAGGGGCTGGTTAGCCTACGTACCACCGTTGAAGATTTAGACCCATCTCGACAAGGCGATTTGTTTTCACCAAGGAAGCTGTTTGGTCTTATTCCGATGGGGGATAAATTACGTAATTATTTTCATAAATACCAATCTTCACAGAAGCATATCAACGCGATTTTAAATGGGTTGCAGAATGGGCAAGAAGAACTGCAACGTGATAATGCCTCGATTGAAGAAGAAAAAGTGAATTTATGGCAGATGATGGAGAAGCTCCATCAGTACATCTATATGGCGCGTCAGATCGATGGGGCACTTGAGTCACGTGTGGCTGAACTACAGCAAACAGACCCTGAGAAGGCGCGTATCGTGCAAGAAGAAATGCTTTTCTATGTGCGTCAAAAGGTTCAAGACCTATTGACTCAACTAGCTGTCAGTATTCAGGGGTATTTAGCATTAGACATGGTGCGGAAAAATAACCTTGAATTGATCAAGGGTGTTGATCGCGCCACAACGACAACGATTTCAGCGTTACGTACGGCCGTGATTACGGCGCAGGCTTTGACGAATCAAAAGCTGGTTCTGGATCAAATTAATGCGCTGAATAAAACGACAAGCAATATTATTGAGTCAACGGCTAAGATGCTGCGTAGACAAACGGCCGAAGTTCATGAACAAGCGACCAGCGCAACAATTGATATGGATAAGCTTTCGGCCGCATTTGATAATATTTATGAAACAATGGACATGATCTCTGATTACAAAGTAGCTGCGTTGGACACAATGCAGGAAACCATTGACGGGTTGGCTGCTGAGGTGACAAAATCACAAAGCTATATGGATCGGGTGCGAAATAACCAATTAGATGAAGCGACGGCTGACCTAGAATTAGGGCCACCGCCTAGCGATATCGATAATAGCCTTGAGCTATAGAAATGTGTCTTGAATTGAAGCTAACAGGCAGGATGAAATTATCATCTTGCCTGTTTTTATTTAGATGAGTTTTAAACAGCGTTGGGCGTCGTTTTTCAATAAAGAAGAGAAGCAAGATGAGGCTGTATCGGCCGAAGATATTCAGCTTGTTTTGAATGCCTTAACGAACAAAATTCAAAAGCGTGTACCAACAGAAGTGTTTGGGGTGGTAAACAGCATTAAAGAGTCTATTCTCATTGTTTTGCCCCAAATTGAAGATATTAACAGCGGTGAGCCTCACATCTACTCCATTCGCCGAACAGCTTTAAGATATTTACCTGAAACCCTTGAAAACTATTTAAAACTGCCGACATCACATGCTCGTTTTCATGTCATAAGGGATGGAAAAACTGCAACTGATATTTTGCTTGATCAGTTAAACCTTTTGGACCGTGAGATGAAGGAGTTTGTGAATGACTTCAGGCAGAACAATATTCAAAACCTACTAGCCCACGGCCGTTTCCTCAAGAGCCGTTTTGGCGAACCTGAAAATTTAGATTTAAGCAAAGACTAAACTTTCTAGCCGGACAAAAGCCCCATGTAAACAATTTTATATTTGGTCTAATTGATTCTAGTTGATCTTTTTACGCATTCTTTTGCGTTGTTAAAGTGAAAAATTTATAAGG
>JBGCDP010000364.1:0-15945 GCA_045105475.1 Anaerolineae bacterium | reverse complement strand
CCTTACGCATTCCGTCACAAAACCTTTGGCAAAAAAAGGCTTAGCGAAGAGAGATAAAACCATGCAAATTTTAGATCAATCCCCCGATTTGATATTAACCAACGGCCGCTTTCATACCCTTGACCTTGAAAATACGATGGTACGAGCCGTTGCTGTGCGTGATGGCCGTATTCTAGCCACCGGTAACGAGCGCCTGATCGGCGAGATGGCTGGCCTTGCGACGAAAGTGATCGATTTAGAGGGCAAGACGGTCATCCCCGGAATTTTTGACAGCCATGCCCACCTGCAAGAGGTCGGGTTAAAACTAGCGGCGATCCGGCTTGATGAGTGTAAATCGCCTGAAGAGATGATGGAGCTGGTGCGGGAACGTGCGGCGGATACGCCTCCGGGCACTTGGATTGTGGGGATGGGTTGGAATGAGGGGAATTTTGTTGAAGGCAATATGCCTACTAAACACGACATCGACCCTGCGACCGATCAGCATCCGGTGATTCTGCAACGCTTTTTCAACTGTGATGTGGTCAATAGCAAAGCTTTAGAATTGGCGGAGATCACTGGCCAAACCCCTGATCCGACCGGTGGCAAAATTGAGCGAGATGAAAACGGTGAACCAAACGGCTTGATTCGGGCCGGGGCGAAACTCTTGGTGCGCAATTTGTTGCCGAAAGCGACACAGGCTGACCTAAAAAATGCCATCGGGTTAGGATGCGCAGAGTTTAATAAATATGGGATTACCTCAACGATTGAGCCAGGTTTACGACCGTATCAGCTTCAATCTTTCCAAGATTACCATCAAGAAACGGGCATGAGCGTGCGGACCGCTCTCATGCCATCGTGGCACGGCTTTTTCGAAGATGAAACAATCGAAGAGCTTGACGCTCGGGCGAAACAGTATGGATTGCACTCCGGCTTTGGGAATGAATGGCTCCAGATCAATGGGTTAAAAATGGCGATAGACGGGGGGACATCGCCCCATACCGCTTGGATGCATGAGCCATTTGAAGGGGAAGATGAGGTCATCGACTATAACCGGATGTCACCGGCCGAGCTTGAGCGATATTTCCGTATGGCACAGGAGTTAGGTTGGGACATCGGCATTCATGTGTGCGGTGACAAAGCGCAAGATGTAGTGGCGCAGGCGTTTGCGAATGTGGCAAAAGACAGCCCTCGGGACGATGCTCGGCACAATATCATCCATGCTTATTTCCCATCAGACACCGCTATTGAGCAGATGGCAACACACAATATTGCAGCCGTAGTTCAGCCGACCTTTCTCTACTGGGAAGGCAATATGATCTTTCGGGATGTGGGGGAAAAGCGGGCGGCGAACTGGAAACCGGTACGCAAATATTTAGATCGGGGTGTGCATGTAACAGCGAGTTCTGATGTGCCTAGCACCGTTTCTGTGAATCCATTTGTGGGGATGTATGCGTTGGTGACCCGCATGAATAATTTGGGGCGTGAGGTTGGTTGGGATCAGGCTGTGAATCGACGTGAGGCGTTGCGCATGTACACGGCCGATGGGACGTGGTTGACTCGGGAAGAGAAGCTGAAAGGGACGTTGGAGCCTGGCAAGCTGGCCGACATGGCGGTGCTGGATCGCAATTATTTCTCGATTCCGGTCGATGAGATTAAGGATGTGCAGGTTGATCTAACGATCTGCGGTGGCGAAGTTGTTTGGGAACGAGCGTGATTAACGATTAAAGTATTTCATGCTGATGCAACAGGCAAAGCGAGGACGATATGACAGGGGATTGGTGCAAAGTAGTATGAGTAATGATCATATATTTTTGAATTGCGTCACCGTCAATGAAATGAAGCAAGCTCAGTTAAGTTTGGCGAAGTCTGCTAAGAATTTTACATTGCAGATTGGAAGCAACAGCATCATAAATTCTAAGCAATTGCTTTTTCAGGCAATTAACAATTGTAAATTTCCGATGGACCCGCCTAACCCTGGAGGCTGGGCCGGTATCGCCGATTCTCTTTTTGGAGGGTTTCGTGGTAAATACAAACCAAACACAATTGTGAACATTATATGGCCTTTTGCAGACGATGTTAGCGCTTCAAATATGTTCTTCTTAATCAAGGCTGTGAGGTGGTTTAAAAATGTAGCCATTAGCGTGAGTCCCTATGAGGAAGAAGGTGAAACGAATGGTGTTATCTTAAAACTATTTTTGGTTTGTTCAAACGAGAGGACCAAAAAAGCCTTGGAAGATGAATTTTGGTTTCTAGATTAGGTTTAGCAAATTTAAAATTAATCTACCCACTGATATTCAGATTTTGTAGTGTGATTTCAGAGAATTAAGTGTCCAAGATTTCTGCCCATAAAAAGACAAAATGGTTGGTTTGATCAAATGTGTAAAGAATATTTCGTGTTTTTTAATCTTTGTGATTAGTTTGGTTGCTTGCCAGACAATCGAACGGCCTGTTGTTGAATTAAATAAAATCAAGATGATGGAGCGTGAGCAAAATGATTTTGATCAGCTTCCGCCTGAACTGGGGACAAACATAGATTTAGATTCAGTCCGGCTGTTGGACTCAAGAAACAGCCGTAAATATTGGGGCGCAACCAATGAAGATGGAGATTTGTGTCTGATCGTTGGTTTTAACATCGGCCGACCGGATTGGTCGGCCGGACTCAACTGCGATGAAGAACGATTGTTTGATTCTCAAGGGCTGGGCGTGGCGACCAAAGGACCGAATCATTTTTCAGGTGCGATTTTTGTGCCAGATGGATATACGCTTAAGCTGGTTGATGCATTTCCGGGGCAATACATCGCTGAGAATTTAGTAGCGTTTGATAGTTTGGCAGGCTTGCAATCGGCCGTGGGTGATCAGGATGGGGTCATTGTTCAATCTGTAGATGGTGACAAACCGGATATTGAATTGCAAATTGTGCGGTAGGCCATGGGCCTACAGAAATTTTTGCCATGGCACATCATCATCTTTTTGAATTAAAGGCCAGACCTGCTCCAGCTTCAACACATTCGGCCGACCAAACATCTTGCGCTCCCGCGGGTAACGTAGTGCATTTTGCAAATACCGAACCCCGTCAATATTCCGGTCTACATTGATGTGAGTGTGTCCAAACACATGCACTTTTGAGCCGAGTGTGCGAACCATCTCTTCGATTTTGGTTGAGCCGGAAACCATCGGAAGACTTTTAAAAAACAGGAGCTTTTGAGGTGGGATTAGTTCTAAACGAGGGACAAAATGGGTAAAACTGATAATCGGTTTGTTATACGGCCGGATATACTGCCGATTTAAATCGATAAAATGATCGCATGGATTAAAGTTAGTGGAGGATGCTTGGTTTTCTTCATCGCCCGGCCATTTACAAAGGTGATAGTCTCCCCATCCATCCAATTCTTTTGCCCGGTCATCCCCGGCCGGGAAGAAACGTTTTTCGTACCAGCTAAATAGTGGAATGACCCAAGCTCCTTCTATTATTTTTGGTTGCCAATGAATACCCAAATCAGTGCAAAGTGATATGATTTGATCAAACTTGCCAAGCGAATTTTGATCATCTTTTGCAACCCAGAATTCATGATTGCCCGGAGTAAAAAAGACATGCTTAAATCGATCCAACAGGAGCTGTAAAGTCCTTTCGATCACCGTTAAGTTGTTTGAAATATCTCCTGCGACAATAAGAGAATCTTTCTTGAAATTAGTTTTTGAGAGGCTTTCAATAAGTTCTCTATTTTCTTTATTGTCTGTGTGTAAATCAGAAATAGCGTAAATGGTCATAAGGCAGTGTTGAATTATTTAGAGAATATAGGAAATTACGCACTAAAACCATGAAAAAAGAGAATCACTACGACTTAATAATTGTTGGTCTGGGCGCGATGGGATCGGCCGCCTTGTATCAAGCAGCAAAACGGGGAATCAATGTTCTGGGTATTGATCGATTTGATCCACCGCATGAAATGGGCTCCAGCCACGCAGAGACCCGTTTAACTCGTATGGCGGTCGGTGAAGGGGCTGAATATGTCCCCCTAGTGACCCGAGCAAATGAGATTTGGCGAGAGCTAGAAGAAAAGAGTGGGCAAGTTGTCTTGTATCAAGATGGCCTTTATATTGTCGCGCCCAAAAATCCAAAGAAAGAAGAATACAACCATTGGGAAAACTTTATCGAACGGTCGGCCGAAGTTGCGGCTGAGGTTGGGGTTGAGTATGAAGTGCTAACGTCGGCCGAAGTTCGTGAGCGTAACCCAAAGATGTTGATTCCTGATAGTGATTATGCTGGATTTGAGCCAACAGGTGGTCAGGTGATGGCTGAACGGGCGGTTGAGCTACAGCTAAAGTTTGCAAAAGAGATGGGGGCAAACGTTCGGCCGAACAGCCCTGTAACCGGTATCGAGCAAAAAAAGTCAGGTGGTGTTCAAGTCGAAACGGCCGATGCCACATTTACGGCCGATAAAGTGATTTTGTCCGCTGGGGCTTGGACCAATGATTTTATGCCGCAGGCCCAGCATAAGAACTTCAAGGTTACCCGCCAAGTCGTTTACTGGTTTGAAGTCGATAATCCTGAAGAATATCGGCCGAGCCTTTTTCCTGGTACATTGTGGGTCGGGGAAACACTTGCCGACTATGTGGGGCTTTTCGCTATCCCAGAAGGTGGCATACCCGGGTTGAAAATGCTGACTGAGCAATATTCAGACATCTCCACAGCTCATGATGTTTCGAGAGACGTTTCAAAAGATGAGATTGAGTACTTCTTCAAGACCTTTGCAGGGCGGAAAGTAGCTGGAATTAAGCCTAACTGTTTAAAGGCAAGTGTCTGCTTGTACACCCATACGCCGGACGATCATTTTGTGATCGATTGGCACCCACATTATGCTGAAAACGTGCTGCTTGTATCTGCGTGCTCAAGCCACGGCTTTAAGCATTCGGCCGCGGTTGGGGAAAGTGCGGTACAAATGGCCATCAGTGGTAAGAGTGAAATTCCGCTCGATGCGTTCAAGTTGGATCGCTTAACTACTATCAAAGCCCACCATTAAAAGCTGTCGTCTATTTACTTGAATAAATCGGTTTAAAGCGGTTGTGTTATACTTTCGATCACTTTTTTAGGGATGCTTGCCGTTTAAGGTTGTAATTTATGGGCACAGTTGCAGAAATTGTTGTAGAGAAAATATTTGATGCAGGGGTAGACACCGTTTTTGGGATGCCGGGTGGAGAAAGTGTATTCATTATGGATGCGCTGCGTGGTCAGGGAATACGGTTTGTGTTGGTGCATAACGAAAGCTCTGCCGTGTATATGGCTGATGCTTATGCACGTGTGACAGGGCAAGTCGGTGTGGTACTGACGACTCTGGGTCCAGGTGCGATGAATGCAGCGGCCGGCATTAGCCATGCTTTTCTTGATCGGGCGCCGGTTTTGATCATAACCGCCAAGATGCTAGAAGCGGTTTTGCCAGCTCACACCCATCAAGTGCTCGATCAAGCTGCGATTCTCTCGCCGATGACCAAGGCATCTTTTACGCTGTCGCCTGAAAATGTGCATGACACGATGAAGCACGCTCTGCGGCTAACTAAAATCGGTTGTCCTGGTCCGGTGCATATTCAAGTGAGTAAGCACATGTGTCAAAAAGAGGCGGATCCACCACGCATGCGCCTTATCTCTCCAAATTTTGACGGCAAATCTGAGATTGTCCGCGCGAATCCGGCCGAAGTTGATTTGGCTCGTCAAACGCTAGCTGCTGCACGTAAACCGATCATCTTGTCTGGTTTGGGATTGGAGCCCGAACGACCCTACGCTGAATTACTTGAACTGGCGGAGTCTTTAAATGCCCCCGTTGTTACAACACCAAAAGGCAAAGGTGCCATTCCAGCTGACCATCCATTGGCGGCTGGGACGTTGGGCTTAACCCGAACAGATCCAGTGTATGAAGTGTTGGCCGAAGCTGATTTGGTTTTGGCGATCGGTTTTGATGTCGTTGAACTTGTTTTACCGTGGGACCAAACAAAAGCGGCCGATTTAATCTGGCTAGCGCCTTGGGCTAATGTCGACCCAGTTTTGCCCGCCATTGCGGAACTTGTGGGTACGATGGGGCCAATCATGCACCAACTGGCTGATTCATCTGGATTTGTTAGCAATGGGTGGGGAATTGAGCGAGTGGCTGAATTTAAGGAGAAGCTGGCAAAGAGAGAGTTACCACAGCCTGCTCCCGGCCGAATGTTGCCTCAAACTGTGTTACAAGCGGTCTATTCAGCCGCTCCTAGCAATACATTGGTGACGACGGATGTAGGCTCACACAAAATTTTGACGAGCCTTGAATGGCCTGCTCAGACACCGAACAGTTTTATGCTTTCAAATGGACTGTCATGCATGGGCTTTGGGGTTCCGGCCGCAATTGGGGCGAGTTTAGCCTTGGGTAAACAGCCGGTTGTTGCCATAACGGGGGATGGTGGGTTCGCTATGATCAGTGGTGAACTCAACCTAATTACTGAGCTAGGCGTCCCGATTATTATCGTGTTGATGAATGATGCGGCCCTTGATTTGATCCGTTCTGCGCAGAAGCGGTCGGGCAAAGAAGCATACGGGACGGAGTTTACGAACCCAGATTTTCAAAAAATTGCAGAGGCGTATGGTATCCCAAGTTGCCAAGTTAATACGTCCGAAGCCTGCCAAGCGGCCGTGGCTGAAGCAATTGCCACAAACCGGCCGATACTGATCGAAGCCTTGATTGATCCAATAAGTTATCCAACAACGCCCAATTAGCCGTAAAATCTCCATTTACAAGCGCATTAAAAAAAAGATTGGTGGACATAGGAAGATGCAAAAAGAGGTGACTTTAGATTTCTAAAGCCACCTCTTTTTGCACCCATGCTTAACAATTTTAACTAGATAAATGTTTATCCTAGAAAGTACATTGCGGTTACGATGATTACGCCTATCGCGCTCCACGCACCAGCGAAAAAACGTGTTTTGATTTTTAGAATTCTTTCTTCATTCATTAAATTATCCCCTTTAGGCTGCAGATTTATTGATAAAAATGATATGAATCTAGTCTATGATCGGCATCTTAAGAGATTGATGAAGAATCGAAATACACGCCAGTACATTTGTACTGCTACCCCTTATCAATTGCTTTGGATGATTTTTGTGGCAATTAGAACGAAAAAAGCACCCCCGTTTTGAAAAAACGGGGGTGCTTTAAATTAGAAAAGAGTGACTTTGCTGATTTGAAAATCAGCCAGAAAGTCTAATGATCCATACCCAAATATGCTTTTTGAACGATTGGATCTTTTTGGAGGGCTTTGGCATCATTGCTAATGACAATTTCGCCCGTTTGCAGCACATAGCCACGGTCTGCAACCTGCAAGGCTAAATGAGCATTTTGCTCTACTAGCAAAACCGTCATGCCCTGACTATTGATCTCTTCGATCGCATCAAAGATGACGTCTACTAGAACAGGTGCAAGACCCATCGATGGCTCATCCATCAATAGCAAACGTGGTTTGCCCATTAGCGCTCGGGTTACTGCCAACATTTGCTGCTCGCCACCCGACATGGTGCCAGCCAGCTGAGTACGCCGCTCGCCCAAACGGGGGAATAGCTCATAAGATTTTTCAATATCTTCTTTGATCCCGGCCGTGTCGTTGCGATGGAATGCGCCCATCTCAAGGTTTTCTTCAACGGTCAGTTTCGCGAATACCCCGCGGCCTTCTGGAACCATAGCGATCCCTTTTGACACCAAATCGTGGGGTTCCCATTTTGAGAGGTCATTGCCTTCAAAAAACATGGAGCCGGACCGCGGCCGCATTAGACCACTAATCGTGCGAAGCGTTGTCGTTTTTCCTGCACCATTACCACCAATGAGGGTAACAACCTCACCTTCATTAACGGTAAGATTAATCCCTTTAAGAGCATGAATTTGGCCGTAGTATGAATGGACGTCTTTAATTTCGAGCATTATGCTTCCCCTTGTTCTTCAGCCGCTATCGCTTTGGCTGCTTCTCGACCTAAATATGCTTCAATCACAACTGGGTCGCGTTGGACTTCATGGGGCAGCCCTTCAGCGATTTTCTTGCCGTAGTCTAGAACGGTTACTTTGTCAGAGATGCCCATGACCACTTTCATGTCATGTTCGATCATCAAAACCGTCATCCCTAAATCGTCACGCAAGCGCCGGATGAAGTCTGTTGTATCAGCCGTTTCATTCGGATTCATACCTGCTGTTGGTTCGTCTAGAAGTAAAAGCTGAGGTTTACCACCTAAAGCCCGGCCGATCTCGAGCCTGCGCTGGTCACCATAAGGCAAATTCTTTGCCATTAAGTCCCCTTTGCCGGTTAGGCCAACAAAGTCGAGCAAGCGTTTCGCTTCTATCTCAGTCTCTTCCTCTTCTTTGCGAACACTAGGAAGATTGAAAATTGTCCCTAACCAAGTTGATTTTAGACGTGGTTCCTGGCCTACCATCAAATTCTCCAAAACGGTCATATTGTTAAATAGACGGATGTTTTGGAATGTTCTAGCGATTCCTTCGTGGGTAATCTGATTAGACTCGAGCCCTACAATCGATTCACCGTTGAATTCGATTGTGCCTTCATCGATCTGATAGAAGCCGGTTAGACAGTTAAAGAACGTTGTTTTTCCAGCACCATTTGGACCGATGATGCTCGAGATCGTTCCACGAGGAAGTTCGTAATCTAAATGGTCTGTGGCGGTTAAGCCTCCGAAGCGTTTAACCGCCTGATGTGCTACTAAAATATTATCACTCATATGGTTTTAGCTCCTTTAGTCCGCGGGGACCGCTTTGGGCGGTTCTGCAATTTCAAATTCGTCGTCGTCACCACGTAGCTCACGTTTGCGAGCTTCTGATGGCCAGAGACCTTCAGGTCGGGTGAGCATCATTGTGACAAGCAGTGCACCGTAGATTAAGAAGCGGAACTCTGAAAATTCGCGCAAAATTTCAGGTAAGCCGACCAATGCGGCCGCACCCACAACGATGCCGGGGATACTACCCATCCCGCCGACAATGATGAGCGACAGAACGTTGATTGAAACGATAACGGTGAAACTGTTTGGAAAAACCGTACCAACTTTCGTAGCAAAAATCGCACCAGCCAAACCACCAGCCGCTGCACTGAGCGTAAAGGCGATAACCTTCGTACGAGTGGTGTCGATGCCCATCGCTGCAGCTACGTCTTCATCTTCTCGAATGGCGCCCCATTGGCGGCCGGTTCGAGAATTGAAGAGGCGGGTCGTGACATAGAGCATAAAGAGACAGGCGGCTAAGCCGACATAGTAAAGTCTTTCAGGGTCGTTGAGCTCGATGCCAAAAAACGTTGGTTTTGGAACAAATAAAATTCCTTGTGCACCACCGATGTAAGGCTTGAGCGCATCTGACAGAGCTAGCTTGGCGATGATTTCACCAAAACCTAGCGTGGCGATGGCGAGGTAGTCACCGCGCATTCGCAATACGGGGAGGGCAAATAGAAAGCCGGTCAGCATGGCGCTTAACAGGGCAATCGGCATGAGCCACCACAGGTTGAAAAATGCAGGCCCACCGTTGGCTGCGATTCCTTGCGGGCCGGTTGATACGAGGATTCCTGTTACGTATGCGCCAACGGCGAAGTTGGTTAGGTAACCTAGGTCAAGCAATCCAGCCATACCGACCGCAATGTTTAAGCCTAATCCCATCAAAACGTAGAGGCTGATGGTGACCAAGACGTCGGATAAGAAACGGCCGACGAGCCATGGCAAGGCCAAAAGCAAAATAATTAGCAATCCATAACCGATATAGTTGACCGTTGTTTGAGCGGCCGGGGCACTGGCCTCATACTTGCTTGAGAGCGGTTTACGAATGTATGGGATGATAATTGGCCAGAAAAATGCGAGGACAAAGATGAACAGGGCAAAGCCAGGTTTCACCGTTCCACTTTGGAGTATCAGTTTGATGGTGTCTTTTTCAACCCACTCATAGCCGCGAAACGTACTAAGAATTTGGTTGAGTAGTTCACTCATCATACCGACACCCAAGACCCATGCGGTCGCATTGATCAATGATTTGCGCAGCATCTCAGGCAAGATCGATACACCGGCACCAATAACGGCCGAAATGGTCATGATCAGGCCTAAGATCAATGCGCCGAAGAATGTGCGATCTTGGTTTACGAAGCCCAAGGTAAGCACTTCCATTAGATCTGAACTGATGTTGACAAACATGTCACGCAGATTTGGGAAGGTTGTGCCTGCAAAAATGAGCAACATCATCGGTAAAGCTGAAAGCAAGCCGATGATTAAGCCGGAAACCATCGCGGGGCCGCTGCCTTGTTCGGCCGAAACGCGACGGGCAATAAAGTAGCCGCCAATCATCGATGGGATGATGACAAGCACTTGACCCAAGGTTAGTAGCTCAATGGTGCCAAACTCATACAGTTCGTGGATGATATCGCGGCCGTTAAATGACTCAACCATTCCGACCAGTGAGAGGTAGAAAATAGAGAGGCCGGTTAAAAGGCCAACTTGGACTAGATTTTTTATGTTTAGTTTCATGTTTATGCCTTCTTTTCCGCTAGTTTTTCACCCACAATACCTTGTGGCCGGAAAATAAGTACGAGGACTAAAAGTGAAAATGCGATGACGTCTTTGAGCTGATTTGCACCGGTGATTCCTAATCCATCAAGAACAAGGTTTGGACCAATCGATTCAAATACGCCTAAGAGTAAGCCACCGATTAGAGCGCCAGGAACAGAGCCGATACCACCTAAAACCGCAGCTGTAAATGCTTTGATGCCAGGGAAAAACCCCATGAAGAAGTTCACACCCTGCGGCCGATACAGACCATTAATGACACCGGCCGCACCTGCAAGTGCACCACCTACCGCAAAAGTAAAGACGATAACGCGGTCGATGTTAATACCCATCAGACGAGCAACCTCTTTGTTTTCAGAAACGGCCCGCATCGCTTTACCCATCTTAGTTTTTTCAACTAAAAAGTAGAGTGCGCCCATCAAAACAATAGCCAAGACGATCACAACAACCTGAACTTTTGGAATGGTAAATTGTCCCAGTGGAATGCCGCCTTGAAGCATCGGAACAAGTGGGTAAGATTTGAAGCCTGAGCCGTAGAACCCTTTAAAGGTGTACTGAAGAAAGAAGGAGGCACCAATCGCTGTGATTAGAGGGACAAGTCGAGGTGAGCCACGTAACGGCCGGTATGCGATTCGCTCAAGCAGTACCGCTAGCCCCATTGAGACAACTGACGCCAGTGTCACCAGTAGCAGGATCGAGATTGTGGCTTTGAATGGTGTTTCAAGCCATCCAGCCTTTGCTAGCCCTTCGGCCGCAAATACGGCCGTGAATGCACCTGCCATAAAAATCTCACCATGGGCAAAGTTGATCATGAGCAAGATGCCGTAAACGAGTGTGTATCCTAAAGCGATAAGGGCATAAATACTCCCCTGTGCTAAGCCGGACATAAATAGCCCTAGCCACTGATCCGCTGTATATTTGCCCGATGACAGTGTCACATATGCGCCATAGATCACCGCTATGATGATGACAATGCGCAAAACATATAGAACTGCATCGACCCAATTAAGTCGTTTGAGAAATCCCTTCCCCATAAACAATCTCCTTGCTTTTTCTTCTTCTTACTAAAATCTAATTTTTAAATATTTTATGTTGATTAAGTGTGTTGTCCAAAACTTATTGTATAGCTACATGAAAATGGTATCGGCTCTCAAGTAGGCTTCGTTTGGAATCCTATACTTTCTGAAATTTCGGCCGCACTTTGTTCTAAAAGTCGTACAAATTCAGGAATTCGTTCGGCCGTCATCCGTATGGTTGGACCAGCGAAGCAAATGGCTGCACAAGCTTCACCTGTTGAATCAAATATCGGTGCACCTACAGCAACCAAACCTTTTTCAAGCTCACCTTGAACCAGCGCATATCGCTGTTTTTTGATCACTTTTAGATCTTTTGCAAGCTGTTCGCGAGTTACCGATGTTTCAGCCGTTAAGCGTTTCATAGGCTGACTCAATATCTTGTCAACTTTCTCTGTTGGCAAGAAAGCGAGAACCGCTTTGCCCGTAGATGTGGCATAGATGGGCAGGTGATTGCCTGCGAACTCATTGATCCCTAAACGATGGGCACCCGCAATTTCATCAATGACGAGCATGGCTGTCAGGCCATCTGGCCCGGTTACTGGAATTTCTAGTGTGACCCGCTCTCCTACATCGCTGACTAACTTGCGTAAGATCGGGTGAGCAACTTGGCGCAAGGTGTCACGGCGGCTGGCTAACCCGCCTAGAGCTGTTAAGGCTGGCCCCAATTGATAAAGCCCATCGGTTTTGCGACTCAGGAACCCTTCGTCTACAAGTGTCGACAACAAACGAAAGACCGTTGTGCGGTTAAGGCCGATTGTGTCAATGACTTGTTTAAGGGATAGCTGGGTTTGTTTGCCGCTAAATAGTTTTAGAATTCGTAATGCACGGACAACCGCCTGTGCTCCGGGTTTGTTTGTTTCCAAATTCGTAGCCTGAGTTAAAAAAGATGGCGTTCATATTATGAACCGGGGGATCATAATCTAAATAGCTGGAGAGGGCAACCCTAATCAATCGAGATGCACCTAAGAGTGTATCGAGTAGAATAGTTACTGAGTTTGATTATGCTAAAAATCCCTGAATCAACCCTAGTCTCTATCGGTCATGATGCTGAAAGCCGCCGGCCGGAAATTGAAGCGGACATGAACCTCCCGCCTGATCTTGTCAATCGTTTGAAGTCTTCTGGTTTGTTACGATTGTGGGTTTCCGAACGGGATGGTGGCTCCCAATCTGACCTGAAATCATTGACCCAAGCTGTGCAAACACTCGCTTACTATGAAGGGTCGATTAGCTGGGTAGGCATGGTTACTGGAACAGCGTCCTTAATTTCTGGCTATTTGGATGCAGATTCTGGAGAAAAAATATTCGGCCGATCAGACGCGATGGTTGGGGGATGGGCGGCTCCGGCCGGACGTGCCAAAAGAGTAGATGGGGGCCTAATTGTTAGCGGCCGTTGGGGCTGGGGATCTGGCACAACTCACTGTACGACTGTGTCTGGTGGAGTCATGATTGCGCCATCAGAGCCAGATGGGAAACCTATGTCAGGTTTGGCGATGTTTGCCCCCAAAGATGTTCACTGGCACGATAACTGGCAGGTGAACGGGCTCCACGGAACAGCAAGTGGTGATTATGAAGTGGCAGACCTTTTTGTGCCGGATAACCACTGGATTAGTTTTCCTGTAACGAAGCCGGTCGTTGATGCTCCTCTTTATCGTCTCTCGTTTTTTGGTGCTTTGGCAGCAGGCGTGGCTTCGGTTGGATTAGGCTTAGCCCAACGCGCGCTCGACGAAATTAAGCAGCTTGGCCTCACAAAGAAACCTGCGATGGCACGCAAAACGCTCTCAGAAAAAGAGATCGTGCGTTATCAGCTGGCTGAAACGGAATCCCGCTATCTAGCGGCCGCTGCATTCCTCGAGCAAGCCATCGATCAAAATTGGTCTGAAGCTCAGCAGGGAACTCCATCGGTTAAGGCGAAAGGTCAACTTCGGATGGCGGCGACCCATGCGGTTAAAGAATCGGCCATCGTGGTTGATTGGGCCTATAAAATTGGTGGGGGTTCTACAATTTGGGATGGGGTGAAGCTGCAAGAGCTGCAACGCGATATGAGTATTGTGACGCAACACGGGCTGATTGCCCCCTCAAACTTTGAATTGTTAGGAAAAGTTTCATTTGGGCTGCCTGTAAATGAATTGGTTATTTAAAAGCTAGGAAAAAAATATGAGTGTCCTTCTGTATGAAGTTAAAGATTTAGTAGCTACGATGACAATCAATCGGCCTGAGCGGCGTAATGCGCTGAGCGGTGAGGTGATTGATCTGATGCATGAAAAGCTGGATGCGGCCGAAGCCGATCCAAACGTACGTGTTTTAATAATTACTGGTACCGGTGAAAAAGCATACTGTGCAGGGGCAGATTTGGGCGGTGGGGTTGGTAAAGGTGGGACAAACGGTTATGCAGACTTGCTGAAGCGAATCGTTAACTTTTCTAAACCGACAATCTCAAAAGTGCACGGCTATTGCTTGGCAGGCGGAATGGGGCTGATGTTGGCGTCGGACATTGTCATTGCTAGTGATGAGTCAAAATTTGGAACGCCAGAGGTCAACGTGGGTTTGTGGCCGAGCATGATTAGTGCTTTGATTTATCGGAATATGCTCCCCAAGCAGGCGTTGCCGATGATTTTACTTGGCGAACGCTTTGGTGCTGATAAGGCGCTTAAAATGGGCTTTTTAACGGAGGTTGTCTCGGCCGCAGACTTAGATGCTACCGTTCAAACCATCGCCCAAAAGCTCACGCAAAAAAGCCCGATTGGGATGAAGCTGGGCAAAGCGTCTTATACAGCGATGCAGCATATGCCTCTAGAAGATGCGCTTGATTTTCTGAGCCAAGAGTTAACCAAAGTGGCTGTAACTGAAGATGCGGCCGAAGGGATTCAAGCCTTTATGGAAAAAAGGAAACCGCAATTTAAAGGCAAATAGCTTTAA
This sequence comes from Anaerolineae bacterium, assembly GCA_045105475.1. Classification (GTDB taxonomy): domain Bacteria; phylum Chloroflexota; class Anaerolineae; order Promineifilales; family Promineifilaceae; genus WTJY01. The sequence continues at coordinate 1,416 of JBGCDP010000364.1, read as the reverse complement.
GGAAAAGGATGATGCACTCTGAAAAATTTCGTTTATGGGCATTTGGTGATGCCCACGTGGGCACTGACAAGAAGCACGGCCGTAATAGTTTGGCAGATGCCATCGTTCAGAGTGAGTCTTTGGAAATTGATTGGGATATCGCCGTTGACATTGGCGATATGTCAGGCGGTCATGATGTGCCTCAAGATGATGAAGGGGTCGAAGTTGTCCGTCAATTGGGAGCACTCAAACGGCACAAACGAGAGGCAATTTATAGCGTTTGTGGTAATCACGACCGGAGCGGTTTGGATGAGCCAGACGCTTGGTGGTGGCAGAAGTGGGTTGACCCGCTGGGAGAGCATGCTCAGTTTTCGCAAGTAGATGCTGCTGCACGGCCGTATTCCATTGAAGCGGGTGGAACCTGGGAACGCTATTCTTTTCGAGTTGGCAATATCTTGTTCTTGATGATGAGTGACCGGAATGAGCCTACCCAAAAGATCGGCCGGGGACCGCTTGGTGGAAATCCAGGTGGTGTAGTGAGCGGTGAAACCTTTGCGTGGTGGAAAGATATGGTAGAAGCCAATAGCGACTCAATCATCATTTCAGTCCACCATTACATCCTTAAAAACACGACAGTCGCTTCGGGAAAGTGGGAAGGGATGCGACGGAAAGAAGATGGTGAGTGGCGCACGCACTATCATGGGTATTACCCAGAAGGAACCCCTCAAGGAGCATCATATCTTTACTGGGTGGGCGGAAAACCTGATTCTCAATCATTTGAAACCTTTCTACAGGAAAACCCAGGTGCGGTAGATATGTGGTTTGGGGGGCACACCCATACGAATCCCGATGACACTTATGGAGGGCGGTCACACATCGAGCAGAAATGGGGAACCCATTTTTTAAATGTCGGTGCTCTCACCCGTTATCATGTTAAGCGCACCGTCACCCCGATGAGCCGTTTTTTGACGTTTACTGAAGGGAGTCGAGATGTGCAGGTTCAATGTTATATGCATACTGATCAATATAAACCGCAGGGATGGTATCCAAAGGCTGAGAGAATATTACGCTTGTCGAAGCCTTTCTCAATGTTGGAAGGTAAATTCTAAATAGGCTGCCCGATTTTTTAAAGCTGTTTACTCGTTCTACCTACCTTATGTTTAAATTAAACAAGGTAGAACGAGTAATGAGGGGAGATATCTACGCAACCTCAAACAATCCGGCCGCGCCCATACCACCGCCAACACACATTGTGCTAACCACATATTTCGCACCACGCCGTTTGCCTTCGATTAAAGCATGAGCAACCATGCGTGAGCCGCTCATTCCATACGGGTGACCGATTGAGATCGAACCGCCGTTAACGTTGAGCAGCTCATCGGGAATGCCTAGCTGGTCACGGCAATAGATGACCTGAACTGCAAACGCTTCGTTGAG
>JBGCDP010000363.1:0-10017 GCA_045105475.1 Anaerolineae bacterium | reverse complement strand
GTGACAACGGCCGTTTTCGACCCCGTCAAACCAAACCAAACAACTTGCTCTGACAAAAGGTCTAGGCTTAGGGAATAGACACCTTTCTCTGGAAACGACACCTGAACCGATTGTTGCAACGTCTCTCCCGGCCGAACGGTTCGACTGATCACATCCCGAGTGAAGTCCATTTTTAAAAATTCGCCGCTCTCTGCTAGCAAATGAGAGCCGATTTTAACAATTCCGATATCGACATAGTTTTCGTTTAACCAAATCGAATGGCCTGTATTTTTAATAGTGAGTGGGATGCTGATGACTTCATCAACTTTAGCTGAGTAGGCTGATTTTTCGGCCGTCATCTCATGGCTGAGGCCAATATGCCCTCGACTATCGTGGACCATTTCCCCTTTTGACAGGAAGAAAATCGATTTATTGAGCAAGGGGCCAACGATGCGTGGGAAAAACCGACTCGCCAGCTTAATCATCCGAGGATGGGTAAAAAAGTTGTATTCGCGCAATGAGAAATCGAGATCACCGACCATCTTGATCACGATGTTTGTAAAACCAACAGATTGAGCGATCTCATAAACATCGTTTAGCAATATATCGTTTTCCAAAACTGTGTAATGCTGCATTTCATGCTGAGATTGGGGCGTTTGCGAATGGTAGCGTCCGGGCTCACTGAAGCCGACGATCCCCCCATCTCTTAATATGCGAGAGAATTCTGCCAGCACAACCTTTTGATTCGGGATGTGATGGAAGCCGTCATTGCAAATGATCCGATCGACAGAATTGTCGGGCAGATCAATAGTAACGCCGTCGAAGAGTAAAAATTGTGGCTCTGCAACGGGAGGATTAACCAACGGATAGAATTCAAAATATCGCTTGCCGATGTCGAGTGCGGTCTGTGACACATCGCAGCTAATCGTTTTGCACTGTAGCTGATTTAAAAAATAAGACAGCCAGCAGGTCCCAGAAGCAAAATCGAGAACGGTCATCGATTTGGTTAACTTTGTTCCGGCGAGCAAAAGGCCCACATTTTCGAGTAGCTTGGGCGTTTCGATAAAGTTATTGAGCGGTTTTGCAAGCAGGTAGGTTGGGTCTTCGATTGCAGAAAAATACTTCTCGGCCGTTTCGTTGAGCTCTTCAACGGTGTATTTTTCGATAATGTCTTGTGGGTTGATCATAGTTTTTTAGGGAATAACGTTAAATAGTTGTGCAAAGCCGCAATGCATCAAATACGGCCGCATGAATAGAGCGACTGCTTACTGCATTTCCGATTCTGTGTAGTTCATAACCGGTTTCCCAAGCGCCTCGATCAGGCTGTGGTTCTCCGGCAATCAGTGTTTTTATATGAGTTACACCTTTGTTGCAAGACTCATCACGCAACACATGATAAAGATCGGCCGTCGGCTGTGTTCCTTGCTCTACAATAATTTTTGAAGCTTTGAACACGTGTTCAGTGTCTGTTAATTCATGAATGAACGTTGCTTCAAGTTTATCACCAACACGTTTAACCCCAGCGATATGCAAATCGATATGGACCGGAATGCCAAATTGCTGAAACCGCTTGCGATGCATCACCCGCTCAGAGCCACCCATCTCTTCCGCAATTTGAGCATCAAGGGTGACAAAATTAACCTTGGTTCCTTTTTGGGCCAAATGGGTCGCACAGCTTGGGGCTGTATGCTGCCCAACTCCATCGTAAATCAGCACATCGCTTTTTGAAAAATCAATCGATCCATCTAGTGCGTCCCAAATCGAATGGCACAGATCGGCCCCTGCAAAGTCAGCAAAGTAGGGTGTACCCCCTGTTGCAACAATGACAACATCCGGCCGCTCGGCTGCGATGCTTTCGGCCGATGCTGGCTGATTCAACCGAACATCGACGGCTAAATGCTTCACTTCAGAGACGCGCCAATCGACAATCCCCTGCAAGGGCTGCCTAAAAGATACTTGAGCCGCCAGATTAATTTGCCCGCCTAACTTATCGCTGGCTTCAAATAAAACAACGTCATGGCCCCGTTCAGCGCTCACCCTTGCCGCTTCTAACCCAGCGACACCACCGCCGACAATGACGATCTTGCGCTGCTCTTCAGCCGCTGGAATAATGTGCGGGAATTTCGCCTCACGTGAGATTGATGGATTGTGGATGCAGAAGGCTGGTTTGGTTGATTGGCAGAACTGGGTCCCGACACACGGCCGGACACGGTTCTCTTCGCCGCGCATAATTTTGTTTACCAAATGAGGGTCTGCAATGTGAGCTCGGGTCATCGCTACCATATCGAGGATGCCATCTCGAATCGCTTGGCGGGCCGTCTCAATGTGGATGATACGAGACGCATGGAAAACAGGGCTGCTTACCTCTGCCTTGAACTGCGCCACATCCTCTAAAAAAGGAGCCAATGGCTGTTCGATGCCGGGCATGCAGTCTTCAGAAAGGCTACGCTGAGTATCGATGCGTCCCATGTTTAGATTAAAGAAGTCGATGGTGCCGTCTTGCTCAAGGAGTTGGGCCGCGCGTAATGCTTCATCAGCATTCAGCCATCCGGCCGATTTTTCATCGATCACATAGCGAATGCCAGACAAAAAGTCGTTACCCACTCGCCGCCGGATCTCTTCGTGCACCTCACGGATAAAGCGAAGGCGATTCTCAAGCGAACCACCATATTTGTCGGTCCGCCGATTGGTCATCGGTGACAGAAATTGGCCGGTCAGGTGACCACCCGTCATCGTTTCAAGCCCGTCTAAACCACCTTCTTTGCAACGCACGGCCGCATCTCCATATTCACTGATGACCCGCTGAATGTCATAAATGTCCATCTCTTTCGGCACGTTCCGATGGACCGTTTCCCGAATCATCGAAGGGGCGATGGTTGGCAGCCAAGGTCCGACGGTCGCTGATCCACGTCGCCCTAAATGGGTGATCTGCACCATAATCGCCGCCCCATGTTGATGCACCCGTCGAGAGAATTGCTGCAAATAGGGAATGACTTCATCAACCCCAAAGTTGAGCTGTCCAAAAACGTCTGGCGAATCAGGCGAAACATTGCTAGAGCCGCCAAACATGGTCAGCGCAATCCCGCCACGGGCTTTTTCTTCATGGTAACGTTGCAGCGCCTCTTTTGGCATCCCTTTGTCGGAGTATCCTTCTGAGTGGCTGGTAGACATGATTCGATTTCGAAATGTAACATTACGAATGGTGTATGGTTGCAACAACGGATCTGTTTCTTTGGTAATTAAGGTCATTTCAGCTATTCCTTTATTTCTTAGCAAGTTAGTTTTTTGATAATGCTTTTTATTTCCACTAGGCGGACCATTAGGCGTTCGACTATCAGCTTGTTTAAATCAATTTCGGCCGCAGTTTCCTCATCGCTTTTTCAAGCAGTGCAATATCCTTGGCATAACACAGACGCAAAAACCCTTCCCCTTCCGCACCGAATGCAGCCCCAGGGGCTAACCCAACACCGGTTTCAGCTAGGATTTCTTGAGCAAAAGACAAGCTGTCGGTGACCCCATCAACCGAAAAAAGCAGGTAAAAAGCAGCTTCTGGTTTGGGACAAATAACCCTTGGTAGTTGCGAAAACTCATCTAATAAATAATCACGTGCGGCCTGATAACGCACCATCGATTCTGCGATGAACGGTTCCCCTTGCTCTAAAGCGGTCACGCCCGCCAATTGAACTGGGGCGAAAACGCATGAGTTGGTGAATTCTGTCAAGAGTTCTAAAGTGGGCAACAGCCGTTTGGGAGCAGTTAGCCAGCCCAGCCGCCAGCCGGTCATTGCCCACGCTTTTGAGAAGCTGTTGATGATGATCACCTTGTCACCTTCTCTCATTTTACTCGCAAAGGTAGGGGCTGACTTCCGGCCGTAGATGATCCGGTTATACACCTCATCTGCCAGTAGCCAAAGGCCGCGCTTGCGGCAAAAGTCGAGAATTGTTTGTTGCTCTTCGTCCGTCAACATCCAGCCGGTTGGATTGGCAGGTGAATTGATGAGGATCGCCGTAGTCTTATCATCAACCGCTTGAAACAATCGATCTAAATCTAGCGTCTATCGGTTGTCACGAATCGAAAGGGGAACGTTGACCACATTCGCCCCAAGTATCTGCTGAACCCCAGGAAGATTGGGCCATGCGGGGGAAACGGTCACGACGGTATCTCCATTTCCAATTGCCAGTTGGCTGGCCAGCGATATCGCAGTCATTCCAGAGATCGTAACCGCTACGTTTTCGGCCGAAAAGTGTGTTTGATAAAGGCCATTCATATAGGTAGCAAGTGCATCACGCAGAATCGGTAACCCTAGATTAGGTTGATAAAACGTCTTTCCGGCCTGGATCGCATCAACGGCTGTTTGCCGAATAAAACCTGGTGTGGGTTGATCCGGTTCGCCAAACCAAAGTGGGATCACATCGTCCCGCCCCATCGCCCCATTGGCGACCTGCCGTATGAGACTGGGCGCTAAGTCTTGAACAGTCGGTCGACCTGCTTCAAATTTATCCATAATAGCTATTTTCCTATTCTTTAAAGTTACCTAATTCTTAGCCAAGTTCTATAGCTACTCATTTCTTTTGTGCCTGCAAAAAGGCTAGAAATATCGATATTTACGGGGTCTTGAGTCACTTTGTTACGGTTCAGTAGTTTGAAAACTGCTTACTATTCGCTCAAAGTCTGGATAAATAACATGAAAAATATCAGGATGTGCAAACACCGTAATAATTATCATGTCGTCACTTCTAGCAATCATCACTTCTTCAGTCACGTGATTACTATTATTGAATTGCACATATCTTCTACGCTGAATTTCTCCAATGCCAACAGTTTCCCTTTGATAAATAAGTTCTTGGTATCCTAAGGGATACTGCAAACCTTCTTTTGAGGGGAGCCTATCTAAATTTTCAATTGACCAATCTATGACATCATTGAGGTTTGGTTCTGAAAATTCCTTTAGATTAATTCGAATTACTGCATTTGGTTCGTCAAACCCTCTTCGGAAATTATCAATAGAAACTTTATTGACACGGTTCCCCCTATTCCCATTTTCACCAAACAACCTCATATTCCAAATTACTGGGTACTCAAACGAGAAACCATATTCTTCATGCACTACACTTTCCCATGCAGAGTTTGTTTCTGGGTAAGGGCTATAACAACCAACAAGAATAAAACCGAGAGTTATTTTTATCCACCAAGCCGAATTGAGCCTAATCCATAGCAAGTTGATTTTATAACTCCGTGATTATTTTTTCATTGTCAGACGGTAGAGCCACTTGGCACATCTCCAAATGCAACCGGCCGCCCGTTGTGTATGGCTGCTCTAAAACCGCTTGCTCATTCAACTCAATCCCCAACCCCGGTTCAGTCGGAGCCAGCATATACCCATCTTCCCAAACCAACGGCTGTTGCAAAATCGCATCGTGGAAGTCTGACTGGATCGATTCCAAAATCAAAAAGTTGGGACAGCTAAACCCAACGTGCGCAGCCGCTGCATGGGCGATCGGACCACAATAAATATGCGGTGCAATTTGAGCGTTGTACAACTCCGCAATCGTCGCAATTTTCTTCGTTTCCCAAACACCCCCACTCCGGCCGATGTCCGGCTGTAAAATAGCCACCCCAGCTTTGAGTGCTGCATGAAACTCCATCTTGGTCGTTAGCCGCTCACCCGTTGACACAGGGATCGACGTTGCGGCCGCTACCCGGCCGATAGCGTCCATCTGGTCCGGCGGACACGGCTCTTCAAACCAGAGCGGGTCATATTTTTCGATTCGTTTCGCCAAACGAATGGCTGATGAGGTTGTACATTGCCCATGCGTCCCAAACAAAATGTCGGCCCGGTCCCCCACCGCTTCACGAATTCGCTTGACACTATATTCACTACGCGACAATTCATGCATTGAGAGCTCACGGCCGCCTTGAAAACTATAAGGTCCGGCCGGGTCTTGTTTGACTGCGGTAAATCCCATCTCAACATAACGCAACGCCGCTTCGGCTGCAGCATCCCCATCGTGATAGACGTCACCTTGCCCTTCGGCCGGCATGCCGTTTGAATCAACTTCAAGCGGATAAATATAGGTGTACGTACGTAAACGCTCGTGGAACTTACCACCCAGTAATTTGTAAACAGGGACGCCGTGTGCTTTGCCCAAAATGTCCCAAATCGCAATCTCGATCCCGCTGAATACCCCCATCATACTGACGTCAGGGCGTTGGGTAAACCCGGCCGAATAAACCCGTCTGAACATCGTTTCAACGTTGTGTGGATCTTCACCCGCGATAAAACGTTCAAAGGTATCTTCTACCATCCGGCAAGCGATATCGCCTGAAACTGGAATGCCATAGCATTCTCCAATTCCGGTTATTCCATTGTCTGTCGTGATTTTCACAATCACCCAAAAAGAGCCACCGATACCGGTAGGAGGCACTGTAACGTATGTTTTGATGTCTTTTAGTTTCATGATTTTAGATGGAGGCTGCTGGCCAAAGCGGCCCGGCCGATGGTTAGGCGGCTGTTAATCGTCGTGTTTCCGTTCATTCAACTGATTGACAGCCAGGCTAAAGTTGCTTAAACTGATTTATACCTATTTTACTTATGCATATTTAAATTATGCTTTCACTTGATGCGTTCTATGTGACCCGAGTGCTCGGGTTTGATTAGAAAATACCTTAATCTAAACGAATGGCAACTGTTTCCACATTTCGTCAAAAAATCAATTTACTTGAAACCAGAGGTGCCCGCACCATCATCATTCTGTTTACATGGACAGCATGGATGTGGCTTTACGCTCCCACCTTAGGCTACCTGCGTCACATTTTCTCTATCGAAGATTTCCGCACCAACCAGATACTGCTCTTAGGCATTGTCGGTATCATCGGATATCGCTGGTATGAAAAAAAACAGCAACCTTCTGAACTCAGCAATGTATCGCCTACGTTTCCGCTTGCAATCATCATCGGCGCGACAGCGCTCTGGCTGATAACCGAACGCTGGTTGGCCATCAACACACTGTCAGCCACCTTTTTGGGGATAGGATGTTACGGGCTATTAGGCCTTTTACTCGATCAAGCTCGATGGCGCAAAGGTCTTCCGGCCGCCCTGCTGATCATCGGGACGCTGCCATTTGGCGCTCACATCGAAACCTTTTTGGGGTATCCGCTCCGAATCTTTACAGCACAGCTCGTCGGAGATGGCCTGGCTGCGGCCGGGTTTGCGTCCATCGGCGTCGATACGATTCTCATCTTTGAAAACGGCATTTCAAAAGTAGATTTACCCTGCTCCGGCGTCCAAAGCCTGTGGACCGGCTCCCTGTTTTTCTTGGCGGCAACATGGCTGGAAGACAAGAAGTTAGGCATACGCTGGCTCATCGCACTCGGGCTATTCGCAATCGCCCTGATTGTGGCAAATACACTCCGGGTTGCTGTATTAGTCACAGTGGGTGAAGCGTTAGGCTGGCATCTCGCGGCCGAAATGCTACATGTGCCATTGGGTGTTTTAGGCTTTGTCGGTGCATGTGTCATTGCACTCTCACTACTGCGCTACTTCGTCCCAACAACCGGTAGCACAGAAGCAAATGAACAACCAAAAACGAATAACAAGCGGTCTTCAATAACGCCAGCAACGTCTCATCTTGCGGTCATGGTGCTTGTCCTGGTCAGCAGTCTGCTCTACAGCGCAAGGCCGATCAGCGGACTCACGGCCGAAACACTGCCGCTTATCTTTGCAGACCAACTCACCCTTACAGAAGAACCTCTTAAGCCGGATGAATGGGAATGGCTGACGAAAGATGGCGCAGAATCGGCCGATCGTTATCGATTTGAATGGCACTCAGAAGCGGGGACACGGTCAGGCACGATGATCTTGATTAGCAGCCGAAGCTGGCGCGCGCATCATCGGCCGGAACGCTGTTTTGAGGTCTATGGCTTAGATGTCAACGATAGTGGCACCCATCTGGTCAACACTCCGACCTCAGCGAACCCGATGCCGATCCGTCAGGTCAATCTAGGTAGCCCCACAGACGATGTCGCATATCAGGCCGTGTACTGGTTCCAGTCGGCCGACACGATCACAGACGATTATGGCAGTCGCTTATGGGCCGATGTCACCCAACCCAATACCCGCTGGATGCTCGTCTCCGTTTTGTTTGACGAAGGGTACGCCGACAATGATCCGGCCGTGCAAGAATTTTATTTAGCCATGAACGAATCAGTTCATAACAACCTAACCCTTAGAAACATGAATTAAATAACTTTCTCACCAAGCATAAATGCTTGTGCTATCCACAGCGCCCTAACAGGCTTCAGCCCTCAGAAAAATTGGAACAGTTATTTAAAACTTAATCTTTAGGAATGAAAAATGGAAGAAATAACATTAAAAAAGAAGCGTTCAGTTTGGCGGCTCCTCATCGAAAATAGAGCGATTTGGGGCACCATCATTTTCTGGGTTTACAACCTCACCTTTTTAGCCTTTATCGGCTTCGGGTTCGGCCCAATCGTTTTACCCAGCGTGATTCAAGGGGTGCGCGTCGGTATGATTCCCGGCTTTTATGCCGCATTTGGTGCCATTCTCGTATCAATCCCGCTAATTACCGCCATTTTAGGTATCACCGTTTTTCGGAAAGACACCGGAAAACTGTTCCTTCTAGGCTACGGGATTGAAGGGCCGCTTATGCTTGTGCTGGCGGTCCGTTTTTTCGGATTGGGGCAAACTACCCTAGCAGTGAAAATCATTATGACGGTTGCCATTATTGGGATGATCACTCTGCTATGGCACCTGCTCGACCCTGAGCCGTTTGACCGGAAAGGGTGGCAAGGGGTTGTCAAAGCGATTGGGCTAGCCTGCCTCATCGCCATCGGCTTTTACGCATCGATCTGGGTGCTGTTCTATGCTGTGCCACTCGGCCGCTTCTTCCTTGAAGGGATCGGTGAGTTCTTCAGAAACATCCCAGAATTTTTCGGGTATTTACGCCGTGACCTAGTGGATGCCTTAGCCGAAGGGTTTCGATTTCTGCTTTTTCTTGTTTTCGGCGGTTTACTATTTGTGTTCACAGGGACTCTGTTTATCTTGCTCCCGCTCATCGTGCCGTGGCTGTACATCAAAACGTGGTGGCAGGGGAACCAGGGGATCGGCCGTCTGCCTGCGTTTGGGGTGCTAACCGTCGTGTTTGCTCTGATCGGACTAGGTTTGTTCGCAGTTGATCGCCAGCCACAGGCCGAAGCTTTCGCTCTGCTTGAAAGCAACCCTGCAACAATCCGTGAAGCGCGTGACATTCTAAACCAATCAGACCAGATACGGGCCGGTTTGCTCAACAGCTATTTGGCCCGCACCCGCTATTTGAGTGCACAGAACGAATTAGATCATATCCGCTGGATGTATGAAGATGCTTTTGACTTGGCGGCTGAAGTCAGTCTAAGGGTCCAAGGTCGCTATGAAATCGTCGCTCGCCCCTTCTTGTATCATCCGGTTAATCCGATAGAACCGGCCGCCACTGCAAACCAACGCTGGCAACAAGGGAGTAGTTTAACCACAGAGCCAGAGCAGGCGGCCGAACTGTATGAAAAATTCTTTGATGAGCCGATCAACGAAGGGGAAAAAGAAGAGGTGGTCCGCGCAGTTCGGACCACCTGGGACCCAACGCAGGCTCAGGCAGCCTGGCAGGCGGTAGACGACCGGGAAGTATTGCTTGAAGAGCAAACCTTGAATCACACAGATTTAGGCGATGGGGTGCATGGTTTTGAATTGCACGAGGTCTATTCGAATCAAACTGCAACACGGCAAGAAGTTGTTTACTACTTCTCTTTGCCAGAGACGGCCGTGATTACCGGGGTCTGGCTGGGTGACGAGGAAGGCAAACAGTTTGACTACCGTGTGGCGCCACGTGGCGCGGCTCAGCAGGTCTATCAGGAGCAGGTTCAGCGCCAGGTTGACCCTGCCTTGGTTGAACAGATCGGCCCCAGCCAGTATCGGTTGCGCATTTTTCCTATCGAGCCGGTTCGGCAGCGATGGGAGTCGAATGACACCCTGACGCCAACGATTGAGCC